>NZ_JAETXJ010000007.1 GCF_022508225.1 Desulfovibrio sp. UIB00
GATAGGCTTCGCCTTTTTGGAACTCCCCGCTTAGCGGGGAGTTTTCTACATACAAAAAAAACAGGCCCCAGTCCGGCATCAGCCGGAACAGGAGCCTGTTCAGCAATCACAATGCGTTGCCGCTACCTGGCCTGGAGCAGGCTACCTTGCAAGGTTCGGCTGCTCCGTAAAAGACTCTAGTGGAGGCGCAGGGCAAAGTTGACCACAAAGCACAGGGCAATGACCACCATCACCACGTTAAGATCCTTGAAACGCCCAGAAAGTACCTTGATGCCGACCCAACTCACAAAGCCAAAGCCAAAACCCGTGGCAATGTTGAAGGTAAGCGGCATGCTGATAATGGTCAAAAAGGCGGGCAAGGCAACGGTAAAGTCCTTGAACTTGATGCGCCCCACTTCCTGCATCATCATGGCGCCCACGATGATCAGCACCGGGGCCGTGGCATAGGCCGGAGCCATGCCAATCACAGGCGCAAAAAACAGGGTGAGGAAAAAGAGCACCGCAATGGTCACAGCGGTCAGCCCGGTACGCCCGCCCTCGACCACGCCCGCCGCGCTTTCAAGATAGCTGGTAGATGTGGTCGCGCCCATGACGGCGCTGGCCATAGTGGCGATTGAGTCGGAAATCAGAGCCTTGTCCAGATTTTCAATGTGCCCGTCTTCACGAATGAACCCGGCTTTCTGCGAAAGACCGATGAGCACGCCCATGTTGTCGAACAGATCAACCATGGTCAGTGTGAAAATGATGGAGATCAGGCCGTGGTGCAGCGCGCCCTTGAGGTCCATCGCCATGAAGGTCTCAGTGGGCAGGAGCAGGGATGTGTTGATGATGCTGCCCTGCGGCATATGCGGCCCGTTCAGCACCATGTCCGCCGCCGCAATGGCCACGATGCCGATGATCATGGCTCCCGGCACGCGCAGTGCAAGCAGCGCGCTGATGAGGAAGATGCCCACCACCGAAAGCAGGGTCTTGGGGTCGCCCAGGTTGCCGAGGGTCACAAAGGTGGCAGGGCTGGCCACCACGAGGCCGCAGCTCTTCATGCCGATAAAGGCGATGAACGCGCCAATACCCACCACGATGGCGTACTTGAGATCCATGGGAACGGCGTTGATGATAAGCTGGCGCACCTTGGTGACGGTGAGCAGCAAAAAGACCACGCCAGAAATGAACACAGCGCCAAGGCCGGTCTGCCATGTATAGCCCGCAGGGCCGCAAACGTAGTAGGCAAAAAAGGCCGTGATGCCGAGGCCGGGCGCTACGCCCACGGGAAACTTGGCCCACAGGCCCATGAGCAGCGTTGCGATGACGGTAATCCAGATGGTAGCCGCCACGGCGGAATCCTTGGGCATACCGGCGTCAGCAAGCATGCTGGGAACCACAAAAATGAGGTAGCACATGGCCATAAAGCTGGTAAGGCCAGCCCGTAACTCGCGCCGAACCGTGCTGCCTCTGGCCGCAGGATTAAACATTTTTTCCAGTATGCCCATGACATCCTCCTCTTGTTGCCGCACCGCGCGCCCAAGATATCGAGTTGTTTTGCGCCGGGGCAGCAGCCCCCATGCCGTTAATCGCTTCGGTTTGCCCTTTGCAGCGCTGCCGCTTGCGGCCATCGCGCCGGGCCTCGCCCCGAGCCTGTGCCCAGATTGAACCTGAACCACAGCCAGGGCGGCCTACCCCTCTACCGCCAAATTCTGTTCATCTTATAGAAAGTACGGCGAAATCCGTATCTTTCGCCGCCTGTTCGCACTTTTGCCCGCCAGCCGTGCAGCGGGACAAATACTCTACCCTAGAAAGGCCCGTATACCGGTAAAAATCACCTGCGCCGCAATGGCTGCCAGCAAAAGTCCCGTCAGCTTGGACAGTACGGCAATGCCCGTGCGGTGCAGGGCGCGCACCACGCCATCGGCCATGCGCAACAACACAAACATGCCAAAGGCAGCGGCCAGCAGCGAAAACACGCCCACCAGCACCTGATGCATCTCTGTGGCGGACGCGCCCATGACCATTACCGCACCGATGGAGGCAGGCCCCATGCCAAGCGGTATGGCCAGCGGCACAACGCTGATGTCGCCCTCCTTGCCGGAAAGCGCATCCTTGCCGTCATCGTTCATGAGGGAAACTGCCGTAAGAAAAAGCAACACGCCTGCGCCTATACGAAAGGCGTCAAGGGTGAAGCCGAAAAGCGAAAACAGGTGTGGGCCAAACAGGAACAGCGTTACGCCGATAAGAAAGATGGCCGCAGATGTTTTGGCGGCCACCATGGATTTCTGTTTTTTATCAAAGCCCTTGGTGCCGCTGATAAAGGCGCTCAGCACGGCAGGGGGCGTCATGAGCGCATAAATTTTGATGCTCGTGCCCACAACTTCAGTAAAAAATTCCATGTTACTCCCCTTCCTGCGCCGGAAGCCTGGCGTTGGAGCAATTTGCCTGTCCTGCACGAATTGTTGCAAAAATCCGCACATGAAATGTTTGCAAGGCAATATGTCTTGTCCGCTGCCCCAATCGTTGCCCTGCAGGAAGGTACTCCGGAAGGCAGATTGGAAGCCTTGCTGGCAGGCAAACATTTCAAAATGCAAACACACCAAGGAACATGCGTCGCGAAAGGCCCAAATTTATGAAGGCGGGAGTATGTCATGCAAGGGGCGTCATGTCCATACCATCAGCCCGCCTGAACCTGAAATTTCCTGCGCTGGCGCGCCCTGCGCGGCCTGATGCCTGCACTGTTTCAGCCCCTCTGCCAGCAGGCCTGCAACATTGAGCGCTGTTTCAAAAGCAAACAACAGACCCTGCCGTTCCTGCACACCTCTGGGCGCGCAAGAACGACAGGGCTTGTCAATTTGTGGCAGGGGCGCAAGCCGCGTTAATGCCCCACGCTGACGCCTGTCACCACCTGACCCTTGGGCTGCACACTGAGTCCGCAGCCTCCAAGATTCAGCAAGGCTGCGCACAGGGCCACGCTTAGCAAGAGCAGCGCCATGCGGCGCAACAGCTTGCGACCTTTAGTCACGAGGCTTTTCCTGAGTAATACGTGCGCCAGCCTGCACATCCTGAGTAATCCACACATTACCGCCAATCACGGCCCCCTTGCCCACTGTCACGCGACCAAGAATCGTGGCTCCGGCGTAAACAGTGACGTTGTCGCACAGTATGGGGTGCCGGGGATTGCCCTTGGTGAGGGTTCCGTCCGCATTCTTGGGAAAGGAGAGCGCGCCCAGAGTCACGCCCTGATACAGGCGGCAGTTACGCCCGATGATGCAGGTTTCACCAATAACCACGCCGGTGCCGTGGTCGATGAAAAATTCCTCGCCAATGGCGGCGCCGGGGTGGATGTCGATACCCGTCGTGCCGTGGGCCATTTCAGAAATGATGCGCGGAATGACCGGCACCTTGAGCTTATAGAGTTCGTGCGCAATGCGGTGGTGAAACATGGCCCGCAGCGAAGGATAGCAAAAAATGGTCTCACCGGGGCTGGTGGCCGCAGGGTCTCCCTCATAGGCGGCCTTGGCGTCGCCAGCGAGGAGGCGGCGTATTTCCGGCAGGCTGTCCATAAAAGCCAGCGCGGCCTGCTGGCCCTCTGTTTCGCACGATGTGCAGGGGATGCCCAGCCCCTCGCAACTGAAGCAGAAGCCACGCACGATCTGCTCACCCAGCAGGCGGTGGATGCTGTCCAGATTGGCTGCAAGGTGGTAGCGCATGGATTCGCGCCGCACCGTGGCCGCGCCAAAATAGCCGGGAAAGATAGCCGCGCGCAGGCGCTCAAGTATTTCGGAAAGCACCGGCAAGGACGGCATGGGCGCGCCCTGCCCCGAGCGGTGCCACACGGTGCTGAGCGAATCTTCGCGGCAGAGGCGTTCAACAACGCTGTCTATGAGGGGCATGCCGGTCGTGGTGATATCCTGCTTTTTGTTCATGTCAAAATCCTGCGGAAATATTCGGTTGCGCTTGACCCCACAGGCGGCTCAGGCCGACTGCGGGCATCCCGGTAATTCTTATTAGTCTACATGGAGTTGCCCGCTGCCGCAATGGGCATCGAGTGCCGCTCCAGAGAATACACAATAAATCAAGCCATTCGTTAAAACTTTTAACGCAAACTGGCGTGCCTTATTTCAAACCACCCAACATCCCTTCACAGGAAAACGCTGCATGCAGAAGAAATATTCCACACGCTGCGCGGCCTAAAAAACACACTGGCCCGTTGTTATTCAGTAAGCACGCTCTGGGCATAAGCAAGACCGCAGCCACAGCTTAATCCACAAAACTGTTTCCAGATTTTTTCCGCCAGTCTTGCCTGCCCGCACCCAGCAAGTTGGCAGATGGCAACCGTGCCGCCGCCATGCCCGCAGACTGGTGGCTGACCGCCGCACGCAAACAAAGCCATACGCAACACCTCGAAACATCATCAACTTCGCGTTCCTCCGTGTTAATTTTTACAACCAGCACGTAAGCAATATAAACGGACAATGGAGATTTTACGCGGCAGAATTTCATAAAGCATGCCTAACTATTTAAAAAATAAAATAATATTCCTTGTGGCATGATTGCTGCTTATTCTTGGGCAATCCGTAACAAGCGTCGCAAGCTCTCGACAAATGGCGGCTCAAGTTACGTCAAAACAGACAAGTTACGCGCGGAGTGTCCGCGATTTTATTGAATATGTTGTTTCCGTCTTGCTGGACGCACATACCATCGGCAGGCGTTTGGAAGGCTCAAAATTTTGCACACCGCGCCAATGCGGTTAGCGAGGAGAAAAAATGCTGACAAAAGAGGATATTCGCACACATATTGCTGCATTTATCGGCGAAAAAAACATGCTCACCAAGCAGGAAGACCTCGTTTGTTACACCTACAACGCCGGCGGGGCGGCTCCCTCGGCCTTTCTGCCCATTCTGGTTGCACTGCCCGTCACCGCCGAAGAAGTCTCCAAGATTGTCGGCTTCTGCAATGAGCATAAAATCAGTGTAGTTACGCGCTCGCAGGGAAGCGGCCTCAGCGTCAATGCCATTACTGAAAGCGACTATTCCATCATCATTTCGCTGCAACGCATGAACTCCATCATCGTGGAGCCGGAAACCCTGATGGCTGTCGTTGGCCCCGGCGCCATCACAGCCGACATCAAAAAAGCAGCTGCCGCGCACAGCCTCATGTACCCGCCGGATCCCGCCAGTTTCACGTTTTCTTCCATCGGCGGCAACGTGGCGACCGATGCGGGCGGCTTGCAGTGCGTCAAGTACGGCACCACCAAGAGCTATGTCACGGGCATGCAGGTCGTGCTGGCTTCGGGCGAAATTATCCGCGCGGGCGGCAAGTGCATCAAGGACGTGACCGGCTACAACCTCACCCAGCTGTTCACAGGTTCCGAGGGCACTCTTGGCGTCATTACAGAAATCACCCTCAAGCTCATTCCCCTGCCGCAGGCAAAGCGCGCCATGCGCGTTGCCTTCAACAACATTGAAAACGCCGCCAAGGCTGTTTCTGCAATCATGACCAGCGGCGTTGTGCCCTCCATCATGGAATTTCAGGAACAGACACTGATCCGCGCGGTTGAAGACTACACCCATGCGGGCCTGCCCGTGGATGCGGGCGCAATGCTGCTCATCGAAGTAGACGGTGATGTTTCGACCCTCAAGCCGCAGGTGGAAGTGATCCGTCGGGTGTGCGAGCAGCTGGGCATGGTCGATTTTCACGTGGCAGAAACCGCAGAAGAAGCCGAGCAGCTCTGGGTTGCGCGGCGTTCCGGCCTGCCCGCCCTTGCCCGCGTGGCAAAGGGACGTTTGGGCGGCGACCCGGCGGTGCCCATCAACAAGCTTGCCCAGGCCGTGCACATGCTTTTTGAAGTGGGCAAAAAGCACGGCATCAAGGTGAGCTGTCAGGGGCATGCGGGCGACGGCAACATTCATCCGCACTTCTTCTTCAACTCGGATGAAGAAAAGAAAACAGCCGCCAAGGCCCGTTCCGAGTTCCATTACGAAATCATCAAGATGGGCGGGACAGTTTCTGCGGAACACGGCGTGGGCCGCGAAAAAGCGCCCTACATCACCAAGCAGCTGGGCGAAGCTCAGGTCGGGGCCATGCGGGCCATCAAAAAGGCTCTTGATCCCAACAATATCCTGAATCCTGGCTGCATCTTCGGAGGCCAGGCATGAGCAAGTCCCTGGACGAATTGAAAGCAGCCGCCCTCAAATGCACCCGTTGCGGGCAATGCCTCACTATCTGCCCGGTTTACGGCAAAACATACGAAGAATCCAATTCTTCACGCGGCAAGCTTTTTCTGCTGCGTTCTCTGGCGGACGGCACGGTAAAGCCCACCAAGGAGCTGATGGAACTGGCCGCCCGCTGCACTCTGTGCATGCGCTGCAAGGCCATCTGCCCTTCCGGCGTCAACACTACCGACCTGATCATGGCCTTGCGCCGCAAGATGGCGGAAGAAGGCCAGCTGCCAGCCGCAAAGAGCATAGCATTCAAAGCTGTCACCAAGGGTCGGCTGTTTGATATGGCCCTGAGCCACGCCAAACCTTTTCAGTCCATACTCTTCAAAAATACTGAAAATGGCGCGGGCAAGGTTTCACGCATTCCCATCCCCGCCGCAGGGCTGAACCTGCGCCGCGTTGTTCCGGCCCTGGCCGACAAACCGCTGCGTAAGGTCATGCCTGCCGTCAGCAGTCCCAAGGGATCCGCCCGTGCAAGGGTGGCCTTTTTCCCGGGCTGCATGCTCAACTATGTCTATGTCAATGCAGGCAAGG
This sequence comes from Desulfovibrio sp. UIB00, assembly GCF_022508225.1. NCBI lineage: Bacteria > Pseudomonadati > Thermodesulfobacteriota > Desulfovibrionia > Desulfovibrionales > Desulfovibrionaceae > Desulfovibrio > Desulfovibrio sp. UIB00. The sequence continues at coordinate 6,741 of NZ_JAETXJ010000007.1, forward strand.
CCCTCATAGACGTGCTGGTTGCCAACGGCGTGGAAGTGCATTTGCTGGACAACCTCCAGTGCTGCGGCACACCGCTGTTTTCATCCGGCGATTTTGACGGCGCGGCCCTGCTGGCTGAAAACAACGCGCGCATCCTTTCGCGAGGCAGCTTTGACGCCGTCATCACCGGCTGCGCCACCTGCGGCTCGGCCCTGAGCAAGGAATACGGCGAGGTGCTGCAAAACAGCGATGCACTTTCGGCCTGGGAAGGATTCAAGGACAAGGTCTTCGACTTTTCCGACTTCCTCACCAAGCTTGGCCCTGCGCCCTATGTGCAGAACGTTCCCCTCAAGGCTACCTATCACGATGCCTGCCACCTTGTGCGCGGCATGGGCGTCTCCAAGCAGCCCCGCAGCCTCATCCGCGCCATACCCGGCCTGCGCTTTGTGGAGATGAGCCGCCCCGATGTCTGCTGCGGTTGCGCGGGCACGTTCAGCGCTACCCACTATGACCTGTCCCAGCAGATCCTTGCGGATAAAACCAGCGACATCCTGTCCACAGGGGCGGATGTTGTCGCCACTGGCTGTTCTGCCTGCAAAATGCAGCTTATCGACGGTTTGAGCCACCGAGGCGCAAACATTCGCGTACTGCACACTGCCGAACTGCTTGCCAAGGCATATGGCCTGTAACAGGGCCATGCCGCGTCCCCTACGCGGCATCCCTTGCGGGCATGTTTGCTGTTTCGATTGAGCCATCTGCACAGCGAGCATGCCCGCAGGGGAAACAAGATACAAATCAACCGCAAAGTATTTATAACTACCTGTTATTTAATTTTTTTTGCGGGAATACCGGATCATCCCGATACTTTGCAGCAGTCCTCAACGTTAACTTTCGCAACACAGCCGAAAACATAGTTAACCAAGCAGTCCAGCCTTTAAAAAAAAGAGAAACAATTTCAGCGAACTGCTGAATCATCATGCTTGGCATAATATTTGCTGAACTACAAACTGCAACTCAAGAATAATGGCAGAAAAATACTCTCCATAATGCTTGTATTTTTCATATGGAAAAAAATTTCAGCCATACAACTGCAATCAATGCCGTTACTTTTGGCAAATGAAGTTGTTTTGCACAAATTAGTACAAACAAAATTGAGCAATGGCAGAATAATTACTGGTGGCACCACAACGGAAACGAGGTTTAGAAAGGCAATGAAAAAACAAAGCAAGCTCATCCAGGGTAACGCCGCCATAGCCCAAGGCGCGTTCTACGCAGGAGCGCGGTTTTATGCCGGGTATCCCATCACCCCTTCGTCCGAAATTGCTGAAATCGCCTCGCGCGAGCTCCCCAAGCTTGGGGGGATTTTCATGCAGATGGAAGACGAACTGGCGAGCATGGGCGCCATTGTGGGCGCATCACTGGCAGGCGTGAAGTCGTTCACCGCCACCAGCGGCCCCGGTTTTTCGCTTATGCAGGAAAACCTCGGCATGGCGACCATGGGCGAAGTGCCCGTGGTGGTAGTGAACGTGCAACGCTCCGGCCCATCCACAGGTCTTGCCACCAAACCGGCCCAGTCCGACATCATGCAGCTGCGCTGGGGACGGCATGGAGACCAGGAAATTATCGCGCTGACCCCGGCCTCGGTGCAGGAATGCTTTGACCTGACGGTCAAGGCCTTCAACCTGTCCGAAAAATATCGCGTGCCGGTCATCATGGCCCCGGAAGAAGTCTGCGGCCACATGCGCGAAAACGTTGTTATTCCTGACCAGGGTGAAGTGGAGGTTGTTGACCGTAGCCAGCCCTCCTGCGCACCCGCAGACTACAAGCCCTTCTGCTTTGACGAAGGCGCGGTTGCGCCCCTGGCCAGATATGGCAGCGACTATGTTTTCCATGTCACCAGCTCCATGCACGGTGAAAACGGCTTTAGCTGCAATACGCCCGAAAATGCAGGACGCAGGGTCGCCCAGCTGCACACCAAGATTGCCAAGGGCCGTGATGAAATCGTCATGACGCGCTACTTCGGTAAAGAAGACTGCGACACCCTGATCATTACTTCCGGCGTGGTCACCCGCGCAGCCCGCAGCGTGGCGCAAGAGGCCAATGCCAGCGGCGGCAAGGTTGGCGTTCTCCAGCTGCAGACCCTGTGGCCCTTTGCCGATGTGGAAGTGCGGGAAGCCGCACGCAAGGCCAAGCGTATTATTGTTGCTGAAATGAACTATTCCGGTCAGCTAGCTGGAGAAGTGAAAAAGTATGTGCCGGATCCTTCGCTGGTTGTTGGGGTTAACAGCTACAACGGCAGCATCATGACCCCGGCCCAGATCGCAGCCGCCTTGAAGTAAAGGAGAAATACAATGGCACAGGCTATTTCACGCTCGCTTCTTAACAAAGAGGCACTGCCGCTCATGTGGTGTGCGGGCTGCGGCAACGGCATTGTCCTGAACGCGCTCTTGTGCGCCATGGACGAGCTGAATCTCAAAAAGGAAGACGTTCTTGTCGTCACCGGCATTGGCTGCTGGGGCAAGGCCGATGATTATATTTCCGCCAATGCCCTGCATACCACGCACGGGCGCGCCCTCACCTTCGCCACCGGCGCCAAGGCGGCCAACCCCAATCTCCACGTCATCGTTCTTATGGGCGACGGCGACGGCACCACCATTGGCGGCAACCACCTTATCCATACGGCCCGCCGCAATATGGACCTCACGGCCATCATTGTGAACAACCTGAACTACGGCATGACCGGCGGCCAGTATTCGGCGACCACGCCCAACGGGGCCATCACCAGCACGTCTGTTGGCGGCAACCCCGAGCGCGGCTTTGACGTGTGCGATCTGGTGCGCGCGGCAGGGGCCAACTTTGTCGCCCGCGAATCCGTCACCAGCGGCATGCGCCTCAAAAACCGCATTGTTGCCGGCATCCAGAAAAAAGGCTTTTCGCTTATCGAAGCCATGAGCCCCTGCTCCACCCTGTTCGGCCCCCGCAACAAGATGAAGCAGCCTGTGGATATGCTGCGCAATCTCAAGGAAAAGGCCGTTTCTCAGGCCAAGTTTGATTCCATCGAGAATGCCGCAGATCTTGGCTACTTTGTCACCGGCGTCATTGCCGACAAGGACGTTCACGATTTCAACACTCGCTACGAGGCCGAGCGCGCGGTGATCACGGCCGCCAAGGGAGGAAAGTAGCATGGCCCAGTATGAATTTATCATGGCTGGCACCGGCGGGCAGGGCCTTGTGTTTTGCGCGTCCTTCCTTGCCGAAGCCGCTATTCTGGGTGGCCGCAACGTGGTGCAGTCCCAGTCGTACGGCATCTCGCAGCGCGGCGGCTTTATCAGTGCCGAAGTGCTGATGGACGATGCTGAAATCCTTTTCCAGCAGGTCGTCAAACCCAACCTGATCATTGCGCTGAACGAGGTTGTGGGCACCCGCTACGACAATGCCGTAGCCCCTGTTGTGTACGACACCTCGCTCATGAAACCCCGCCAGCTGAGCAACTGGATCGGCATACCCATGACCGAGATCGCCCACGAGCTGGGCGCGCCCAAATCGGCCAACCTTGCCGGTCTTGGGGCGGCCATGGCGCTTACCGGGGCACTGCCTCTGGAAACGTTGCTGAGCATCGCCGAGCGCAAGGGCAAACCCGAAGTGGCCAAGATTAACATGGAAGTTATCAGGCGGGGCGCTGCTGCTGCCGAAGCCGCCCGGGGGGGGAACTGATGAGCGAGGAAAAGAAAACTTTTGAAGTTTGCGTGGACGCCGTGCTCTGCAAGGGTTGCGGCTACTGCAAGGAACTCTGCCCCAAGTCTGTTTACGACTTCGGCACGGAATACAATGCGGCTGGCTACCTCTTTATGACTCCGGTCAATGCGCAGGCCTGCATAGGCTGCCGCACATGCATGATGGTCTGCCCCGACTTTGCCATTGAAGTTCTGGAAAAATAACAGGCCGGAGTCAGTCATGGTATACAAGAGCTTTGACGAGCTTGAAGCAGCAGTGATGCAAAAGGCCCACAAGTGCAAGGTGGCTGTGGTGGAAGCCGCAGACGAGCATGTGCTTGAAGCTGTGCGGCACGCTGTTGAAGTGGGTCTTGTGGAGCCGCTGCTGTTTGGCAAGCGCGAAGATATCGCAGCAAAACTCAAGGCTATAGGCCTGCCGGGCGATGCTTACCCCATTGTTGAAACTGCCACGCCGCAGGAATCAGCCACCGGGGCCGGCATGGCGGTCAAGGAAGGCCGGGCCAACTTCATTCTCAAAGGCCTGATCCAGACCGGCGTTCTTCTCAAGGGGCTGTTCAAGGAAGAAACCGGCTTCCGCACCGGGCGTCTGATCTCGCACATGAATATTGTGCAGGTTGCCACCTACCCCAAGCTTCTGGCCCTGTGCGATGCCGCCATCAACATCGCGCCTTCGCTCGAACAGAAGCGCGACATTATCCAGAACGCGGTGGATGCCCTTGCGCGCATGGGCATTGATAACCCCAAGGTTGCGGTGCTGGCCTCTGCGGAAACCGTTAATGAAAAAATGCCTGAAAGCGTTGACGCCGCCGCGCTGAAAGAAATGAACAAAAACGGCAAGATCACTGGATGCCTGATTGAAGGCCCCATATCCTACGATCTGGCAGTATGCACTGAATCAGCCGCCACCAAGGGCTATGAAAGCCCCGTTGCAGGCGATGCCGACCTGCTGGTGTGCCCCAATATTGTCACCGCCAACGTGCTTATCAAGTGCCTGCGCCACACGGCCAACGCGCTGACCGCAGGCATAGTAGTGGGCGGCAGGGTGCCGGTGGTGCTCAATTCCCGCGCGGCAAGCGCTGAAGACAAGTTCAGAACCATGGTTCTTGCGGCCTCTGCTGCGGGGTAGCCAACTGCGGGCTGGCCCTGCCGCTTGCTCCCCTGAGCCAACCGCTCGCAAGGTTTCAGGCTGCCGCGCTGCAATGCCGCTCAGCGCATCAGGCGCGGCAGCCCATAACAGCAAGAGCATTTTACATTGTTCCACAAGGATATGACATGGCGGAAACCAACTATACCGTTCTTTCCATCAATCCCGGTTCCACCTCGACGCGGATTGCCGTTTACAAGAACCACGAACTCTTGTTCCAGAAAAAAGTGGATCATCCGGCAGAATCCCTGCGCGGTTTTGAGAGCAACGTCGCCCAGTTTTCCATCCGCCTGGATGCCATACTGAAGGCGCTGCAAGAAGAGCAGTTTGACCTGCACCAGCTCTCCGCCGTGGCCGGGCGTGGCGGCAAACTGCCCCCGCTGTTGCAGGGCGCGTATCTTGTTGATGAGGGCATGCTGGACTTTCTGCGGCACCGTCCCATTGACGACCACGCCTCAAACCTCGGGGCGCTGCTGGCGCACGAAATCGCCAAGCCGCTGAACATCCCCTCCTACATCTATGACGCCGTGGTGATGGATCAGATGGAAGACATCGCCAAGCTCTCCGGCCTGCCGGAAATTCGCCGCAAGGCCTCGTGCCATGCCCTCAACATGCGCGCCATGGCCATCAAGGCCGCCGCGAACAAGGGCTGGAAGCTGGCGGACAAAAACATCATCGTCAGCCACATGGGTGCGGGCATCAGCGCCACGGTCATTCATGAGGGGCGCATGATTGACGTCATCACCGATGAGGAAGGCCCCTACTCGCCTGAACGCTCTGGCGGCCTGCCCAACAGGCAGCTTATCGATCTGTGTTTTTCGGGCAAGTTTGACCGCCATTCAGCCACGCGCCGCACGCGCGGTCAGGGAGGCCTGATGGCCTACCTTGGCACCAACAATGCCCTTGAAGTTGAACGCCGCATTGCCGAAGGCGATGAAAAAGCCCGCCTTGTGTACGACGGCATGACCTATCAGGTTGCCAAGCACATTGCCTCGCTGGCTGCGGTCATCAACGGCAAGGTGGATGTTGTGGTGCTGACCGGCGCATTGGCCAACTCCTCGTACATCATTGACCGCGTGGTGCCCCGGATACAGTTCCTCGGCGAGGTCATGGTGCTGCCGGGAGAAAACGAGCTGGAGGCGCTGGCCTACGGAATTTTGCGCGTACTGCGCAAGGAAGAAGGTTTCCATACCTTCCACGAATAGTCAGGTGCACCCGTGTCGCGCTGCTTACCCCAATCCCTGTAGATCGAGCAGCCCCCTCAGGGGCAAGGCGGAGATCCGCCTTGCCCCTGCGAGCGACACACCGTTCCGGCCTGTCGGCGCGTTTCTGACAACACAACATTTAACTTGCTTATCGACATTGTCAGCGCAAAAAACACTGGCGCATGGCACTTTGCATCTAGCTGGAAACAAACAACATTTTTTACGATCCCCTTGGTGGAAATGCGGCCCAAGCGGAATCAAAAACAAGACGCATAAAGAGATTCTGTGGACATCTCAAACGCGTTTAACGAACTGGTTGTTTGCGCTTGGCATGCGTGCACTAGAACCCTGCAAGAGCGTTATTGAATCGTAGCTGATGTGACGCTCAACAGATGAAGCGAAACAAATTTTTACGTTGGGTTACTAGCGCCTCTTTTGCATTTTCTGTCTGCTCCGGGGTTGTCAATTTTTCGTTCATTTTTTGCCCCAGGCCGTTCCATTTTTTTACACAGAGGGAGTGTCATGGCTGAAATCGCTGCTGAAAACAAAGGGAATCTGGTCAAGAACATTCGCCTTGCGGGGTCTGTTCTTTCCATCATCCTTGGTATCTGGGTTGCCCTGCAAGCACCACCGGAAGGCCTGAACGAAAAGACCATGATTGCTCTTGGCATCACCGTGTGGGCTGTAGGCTGGTGGATCACCGAGATCGTACCCGAATTTGTCACCGGTTTGATGATGTGTATCTTGTGGTCGGCCTTCAAGTGCGTGCCCTTCAAAACAGCGTTTGCCACATTTTCCACCTCCGGCTGGTGGATCATGGTCGGTGCATTCGCCCTGGGCGCAGTGGCAGGCAAAACAGGCCTTTTAAAGCGCATCTCACTCTGGGTTCTCAAGCTGTTCCCTGCCAGTTTTGCCGGTCAGGTGTGGGGGCTGATTGGTTCGGGCACGGTGATCGGGCCGCTCATTCCCAGCATGAACGCCAAGGCCACGCTTTCTTCGCCCATCGCCATGGGCATCAGCGATGAACTTGGCATTGAACGCAAGTCAAACGCGGCCAACGGCCTGTTCGGCGCATGCTATGTGGGCTTTATCCTCATGGGCCACATGTTCATGAGCGGCTCGTTCAGCCATTACGTTCTGGTGGGCATGCTGCCCGAGGCCTATCGCGGCGTTACGTGGCTGCAGTGGCTTTTGTGGTCGTTGCCCTATGGCGTGTGCGTCTTCCTCGGCATGGGTCTTTTCATCGTGACCTGCTACAAACCCAAGGAAAAAGTCAGCCTGCCCGCAGGCTACAGCAACGCCCAGCTTGAAAAGCTCGGGCCCATGACCCGTAATGAAAAGCTGTGCATGGGCGTACTTATTGTCACCCTGCTCATGTGGATGACCGAATCGCTGCACAAGATATCTGCCGGTGAAGTTTCGCTCATGGCCATGTGCGTGCTCATGCTGCTCAAGGTTATGGACAAGAATGATTTCAAGACGGGCATCGACTGGTCGTCCGTTGTTTTCGTGGGCAGCATCCTGAACATGGCCTCGGTTATCCAGTCTCTCAAGGTTGACCGCTGGCTTGGTACGGAACTGCAGCCCCTCCTTGCCAACGTGATTTCAGAACCCGCCCTGTTCATTGTGACCCTGGTGGTTGTGGCCTCGCTCGTCAAACTGGTTATTGTGTCGCTCACGTCCGCCTCGGCCATCTTTGTGCTGATTCTTCCGCCCATCATGATCGCCCACGGCATGAACCCCTGGATCGCCTGCATGGTCACCTTTGCCGGCAGTGATATCTGGTACCTGAGCTACATGAACTCCATTTACCTTTGCGCCCATTTCGGCACGCAGGGCAAAATGGCGCGGCACGGAGCCATGATTAAACTTTCGGCTGCATATACCGCCATATGTATAGTGGCCTTCCTTATCAGCATACCCTACTGGAAAATGCTCGGCCTCATAAAGTAACGGGGTTCCGGCGTATCCGGTACGCAAGTCGGATTTGTTACGCAGTCGCGGCATGGATTTTATTGTGAAGTCCTTGCCGTGACTGCGTTGTTAAGCAGAATCTACGGGGTAATCGGAGCATAAAGGGTGCAAGGCATTCCTGGCGTGCATTGCTTGCATGGCCGAGCAAAGCGGCACTGACGCAAGACAGGTTTTGACCTGTTCTTTCTCAATACCTGCTGTATTCATTCAATATTTCATGCTGTTCATGTTTACTTTGCACACAGCGAGGTTTATGTTTTTAACACCGCCCGGCGCATACGCCATGCGCGAACCAATCAGATGACGAGGCTCCCATGTTGCCAGCCAGTTTCAAACCGCGTATTCTTTGCGTTTCCATTTATGATGAAATGGCTCAGCTTGTGCGCCACTCCGCAGGCCAATTCGGCGTTGAGGTGGATGTATTTGATGGCGGCATTTACAACAGCGGGCACCTCCACGCGCTTGAGGTGGAAAACCGTTACGATGTCATTATCAGTCAGGCGGGAACGGCCATCGCCATCCAGCAGATGGTCAAAACACCTGTGGTGCCCATCCAGATTACAGCCAACGACATCGTCACCCCCTTGCGCGAAGCGTCAGAGCGCCACCAGAACCTGCTCTGCATCACTTACGACAGCAATCTGAGCGTTGATATTGAATCGCTGGCGGCCTTTGCGCGACTTAAAAATTTCCGCCAGGTCATCTACCGCAACGAGCAGGACTTCAACAGTATTATTTCCCGTCTCCCCACGCTGAACGACGTTGCCGTGGTCGGCTTTGGCGGATGCGTCATTGAAAAGGCGGCGCAGTACGGCCTGCCCTACTATCTCATACGTTCCAGTAAGGACAGCGTGCATCAGGCTGTCCTTTCCGCCCGCAACATTGTTGACCAGCACATCAAGGAGCGTACCCGCTCCCGCCGCCTGAACAATATTATCAACTATTCTCTCAGCGGCATCGTTTCCGTCAATCGCGACAAAACCATCGCCATCTGCAACCGCCCTGCAAAGCAGATGCTTGACCTGCACGGCAAAAAGCTGGTGGGCATGGATATTGATGCCCCGTCAACGCCACAGGAACTCAAGCAGATGCTCGGCAACGGTGAATACACCGTGGACAAGGTATTGCCCCTCAAGGGCAAGACCCTGGTGGTCAATCGCGTACCTATCCGCGTGCGTGAGCATGACCAGGGCACCATCATTGTTTTTCAGGAACTTTCCAAAATCCAGAAAATCGAAGCTGAGGCCCGTGTACAGCTTGCCAGCAAGGGCTTGGTGGCAAAATACAATTTTTCGGACATCATCGGTTCAAAAAACACCCTTGGCCCGGTTGTGGCCGAAGCCAAGCGCTATGCCCGCAGCAGCGCCTCCATTCTCATTGAAGGGGAAACAGGCTCTGGCAAGGAGCTTTTTGCCCAGAGTATCCACAATTTCAGCGAGCGCAAAAAAGGCCCCTTTGTGGCCCTTAACTGCGCGGCCCTGCCCGAGCACCTGCTGGAGAGCGAACTTTTCGGATATGAAGAAGGGGCCTTTACCGGCGCGCGCAAGGGCGGCAAACCGGGCATGTTTGAGCTGGCCCACCGGGGAACGCTGTTTCTGGATGAAATCAGCGAAATGAGCCTCGCAACCCAGGTGCGTCTGCTGCGCACCTTGCAGGAAAAAGAAATCTTCCGCATTGGCGGCGACCGCGTCATCAACATTGACGTACGCATTATAGCGGCTTCAAACCGCGATCTCTACGCCATGGCTCAGGAAGGTTCTTTCCGGCGCGACCTGTTTTTCAGACTCAACATCTTGCCATTGCAAATACCGCCGCTACGCAAGCGCAAGGAAGACATCCCCACGCTCATTGCCCATTTTATCAAAAAAAACCACCAGCACGTAGCCGGACGCAGCCGCCTCAAGTTTGACGATGCAACGCTTGCCGCGCTGTCAGCGCACGGCTGGCCGGGTAATGTGCGCGAACTGGAGCATATTCTGGAGCGCGTGTTTACCCTCTATGACGAGCAACAGGACTTTGACGCGCTGATTACAGACATCATGCGGCGGCACTGCCTGCGGCAGGGCATGGCTGGCCCATGCCACCCTATTGATGATGTTTTGCAGGTGCCGCGCGGCACCATGGCAGAGATGGAACGCTTCATTCTGGAGGCCTCGCTTGAAGAACACGGCGGCAACAAAAAAGCTCTCGCTGACGCTCTTGGCATCAGCCGCGTGACCGTGTGGAAAAAACTCAAGGAACTTGAAGGCGAAGAGCAGGGGCAGGATTGACCCCAGGTTGCGCGAAGATGGCCTGAAGCCAGCCGCGCATCTGACGCTCATAATTACGGCTGGTCTTGCTTTTGCTTTTTGCCCTACAGCTTTTTGCGTTTTTGCCGATCAGATTGATGCACAGGTTCGCACAAACGGCCAAGGAGCAAGCCATGGACGATGTGAAGATGGGCATGAGCGTAAGCCTGGCCAGAAGCGCCTTGAACATTCAGGCCAACATGTCTGCAGCGCTTATCAGCGGCACTATTGATAAGGGCGCGGAAATGGAGCAGAACATGCGCAGCCAAGGGCTTGCCGCCGAGGGCATTGGCGGAAAGCTGGACGTGCAGGCTTAACACGCTTTGCCGTACGAAGAGGAACAGCCGCCGGGTACAGCCCGGCGGCTGTTGCGCGTTGAGAGGGCAAACCACAAATCAGGATCAGCCTGCGGCCCGGCTGCGAGCGGTCATCTTGCGCCTTCCGCTGTTGCCGTCCTTGTGCCTATTCGTTTACCCGCACTCGTTGACAAATACCCGCAGAGTAGTAAGGCTGTATGCGCCGGTTCCCGGCCCAGATTCTGCCCATATCCGCACAAGGAGTTTTTGTGAAAATTCTTGTAACACCCCGTTCTTTCGGCAAAACCAATCCCGAGCTGTTTGACCGTCTGGCCCAGGCCGGGCTGGAAGTGATACGCAACGACACGGGCGGCATTCTCTCCGCCGAGCAGATGAAGGAAAAGCTGGCCGACTGCGCTGGCGTCATTCTTGGCGTTGACCCCATGGATGCCCCTGTGCTGGCTGCTGCCCCCGCCCTCAAGGCCATTGCCAAATACGGCGTGGGGCTGGACAACATCGACCTTGCGGCCTGCAAGGAGCGCGGCATCGCGGTTTCGCGCACCGTAGGCGCCAACAGCAATGCCGTGGCCGACTACGCCCTGACCCTCATGCTCATGGTGGCGCGCAAGGCCGGGCTTATTGACCGCCGCTGCCGCCAGAAAGACTGGGGCAAGATCACCAGCATCGATTTGTACGGCAAAACCATCGGCATCATCGGCCTTGGGGCCATTGGCCGTTGCGTTGTCAAACGCGCACAGGGCTTTGGCATGAAGATTCTGGCCCACGACGTTGTGTGGGACGATGCCTGGGCCGCCAAGGAAGGCGTGGAACGCGCAGATGTTGACCGCATTTGCCGCGAGGCCGACTTCATCACCCTGCATACGGTGCTGACGGACGAAACCCGCAACCTCATTAATGCCCAGCGCCTTGCAAGCATGAAAAAAACAGCCGTGCTGATCAACACCGCGCGCGGCGGGCTTATTGACGAGGGGGCCCTGCTGGCTGCACTGAAAGAAGGCAGCATCTACGGCGCGGGCCTTGACGTATTTGAACAGGAACCCCCGGCTGATCCGGCGTGGTATGAGCTGGACAACCTTGTGATGGGTTCGCACTGTTCGTCCTCCACCGCAGGTGCCACGGAAACCATGGGCAACATGGCTGTGGACAACCTGTTGCGCGATTTGGGACTGTAAGCAGCTTCACTGCCTGAATAGTACGCGCCTGTGGGCGCAAAATGCAGCCCGCCCGCATCCTCTGTGAGAATGCGGGCGGGCTTTTCTGTTTACGGTGCGCCATTGGCTGGCGCGCGTTCCCTTTTATGAATTCTTCAAGATGAATTCATTCTTCTCGGCTGTCATATCTGCGGTCACATTATTGACAGTGGTGATGGTAAGATCTTGCGTTGCATTGCTGAAGGTATGTTCGCCTGTCTTCTCCCACTGTGTGCTGTCCAAGGATATGGAGTTGTCCGTACCCATTTTGATGCCCGCGTTGATAAGCGCATTCATGTCCGTCAGATTGGCGGTGCCGTCACCATCCTTGGCTCCATCCTGAATGAAGACGCTCACATTCTTTACCTGATTGGAATCGGCCAACAGAGAATCCAGCGTGTCGGAGCTGTGGTTGATAAGCACGTTAAGCCCCGTGGTAGAACCGCCGTCAATGGTGTCGCCCGTATGGAAGACCAACACGTTGTTGCCAGCGCCGCCGTTCAGAATGTTATTTCCCGCGCCGCCGTCAAGGAAGTCGTTGTTTGCCCCGCCGTAGAGGTGGTCGTTGCCGGCTCCGCCGTAGAGGTGGTCGCCATCATTGCCGGCATAGAGGGTATCGTTGCCGCCTTCACCGTGCAGTTCATTGTGCCCTATGCCGCCGTAGAGGATGTCATCGCCACTACCGCCGTACAACCTGTCATCGCCTCCGCCGCCGTAGAGGATATGACTTTCCGTCTCGCCGCGTGCATCGAGGGTATCCGCATTGCCGCTGCCAAACAGCAGGTGGCTGGTTTCGCTGCCGATGGTAATATCTACATGGTGGCCGCCGTCTTTTCCAGTAACATCAAAGGCAAGGCTTGCCTTGCCAGCAGCAGATATAAGACCGTGGGAGTCTGTGGCGGTAAACAGAAAGGAATCTGTGAAGCTTGTAGCCCACTCCCCGCTGCCGTTCAGGTGCAGTTGCAGAGCATCCAGCCCCTGTTCTGAGTGGATATTGGGGTCATAGGTGTACTGACCGTCGGCAGTTACAGTAACATGCCCATAGGCAGCTTCTGTCTGCAAGGCATAAGAAGCTATATGGTCGCCCGTATCCGGATCTGTTGCGTGCAATTGGCCGTTGGCTGTGCCAAAAGTTTCACTTGTCGCCACAGGCGCGTCGTTGGTGCCGTGGATGGTGAACTTAATACTATGGTCTGTAACTTGGCCATTCTTTGCAATGACACTGATCATCACAGTATCGGAGAACGAATTTCCGTCACCAAGCGCCAACACTGCTTTGTCGTGGGCATCAACGGTGTAGGTGTACGATCCATACTTATCAATACCAAGAGTTCCGTGAGCGCCTTGAGTTTTTACGGTATATGACACCTCATGGTCTTCATAATCCGTGCCCACGACCTTCCCCTGGGCAATGTATTTGAGGCCCGCATCAGGGTTGGCCACCGCCTGCACATCAAAATCACTGCCCGTGGCATTTTCCACCACAGGGCCGCTGGCACTCCCCTTGATATTGACTGTTATCAATTGCGTAACCTTGTTGTGGTTCTGGTCTTCCACCACAAGAGTTGCATGGGTTTCTACAAGCTGCCCGGCCTTAAGGGCCATAACTGCCGGAGAACTGCTATCGAGCGTGAATGTGTATTCACCCGATGGCTTCACTGTAAAGGTGCCATACTCGTTGCTGATGTTGTCATGAGCCGTTTTGTCGGCAGCCTCAAAGTAAAGGTTTGGCGATTTCGCAACGTCTGCACTATCCGCATCAAATACGGTAATTTTACCACTCATGGAGTTTACAGGGCTGCCTTCTGTTACGGTCAGCACTTTCTCCACGGTCACTTCAGGCAGATCATCTGTGCCAGAAACATTCACTTTCAGCGTTACTTCGTTAGAAGCACCGTGCTTGTCCGTGGCGATAATAGTGAAAGTTTCACTGAGGTTCTTTGCTGAGGAATCCAGCCCCTGCACCTTACTGTCCGCATTGTTGAGCACATAGGAATAGCTGCCATCGGGTTTGACGACCAGCACTCCGTATTCGCCGCGTACTACCATGCCAGCAGTATTGGAGCTGACACTCTTGGCGGAAAACGTAAGATTGCTATCACCCTTGTCATCTTCAAAAAATGTTTTGGCTTCGCCAGTAATGCTAGTATGTGTATCTTCGGCAACAGAAGCCTGTACGGTGTTGCCAGTATGGTCAACGCCACTGTCAAATTTGACAGTGGGAGCGTCGTTGGCACCGGTCAGATTTACCTTGATAACCTGCTTGGTGGTTGCTCCGTGCGCGTCTGTTACCAGCACAGTGAAGCTGTCGGTTTCGGTGACGCCTTCATTCAGATTCAGGCCTTCATTGGCTTTATAACTATATTTTCCATCTGAATTGAGTGTAAATGTGCCAAAATTTCCAGCAACTTTTCCGCTATGACCATGATCTCCGTCAATGCTGTACTTCAGTGTAGCAGATTCGCCAGCATCTGCGTCCGAGCCCACAATCCTGTATGTAGCTTGAGAGACAAAATGGTCTTTCTCCGCCAGATCAATATCCTTGTATGAATCAACCACAGGGGAATCATTGGTTCCGCTGATGTTGATGACAACATTTACAGGGTACAGCCCAAACGCTTCCGTCCACGGCTTGCCGTTGAACATCATTGAAAATGTTTCTTTTACAGTTTCGCCTTCATGCAGCGCCTGCACATCTGGGCGGGTGTTATACAGGGTATACGTATACGCACCAGTGGCAGGGTTGACTGAAAGGTAGCCGTATTTACCCTCCATTCCCTGCACTTGGTTCCCTTGCCCGTCATTTATACCAAACCCATAATCGGGCGCATCTACACTTATTACAGATACACCCCATATTGCATCCAGGTGGCCGGTAACAGCCACACCCTCTGGCGAGGGATGTTCCTTGCTGCCAACGTGGAGGTCAAAGCCGTCATCTTCCTTCACTGCCCGCTCAAGCTGACTGAACGTATAGGAAGGATTGCGCCAGTCACTACCGCCGGATCCGCCAGTTCCGCTAGATCCGGGGGTAATGTGGATGGTGATATCTTTTGGCTCTGAGACTGCAGAATGGGGGTCAATGATGACAACCTTGACAGAATCATCAATGCCAGCATTGCTGTGATTCAGGGCCGTGGCGAGCTTTGCGCTGTAGGTATCCAGAAAATAGGTATACTTGCCCGTGGCCGGATCAATGGAAATAGTTCCGTAGTCTGTCTTCACTTCCGTTGCGTAAGAAGTGGAGCCATCAGTGTGGGAAACAGCAAATTTGTAGACCAGGCTATTGGTCGGATCATCAACATCGGCCTTGCCAGTTACCGTGCCCACAAACACCGTACCAGGGTGAGCTGTATCCACCCAGTCGTTGGCCTGATCTTCAAAATTGCCAACTTTTGCCGCACCAGCAAAGGCCGGTGTGCTGCTGGTAAAGTATGGCCTGTCATTGGTGCCATGGATTGCTATGGAAATACTCTGGGGGACAGTGCTGCCCCCCGCAGTGGCGACAACAGTGAACGTTTCGTTCAGCGAGTTGCCCTCGTTGAGCTTCTGAATGGCCTCATTGTCATTTTCCGTCAAAAAGTACTTGTAGCTGCCATTAGGGCTGACAACCAGATAGCCATAGTTTCCCTTGGCCACAGTGGCTCCCGATATGCCATCAGCGTAAGCTTTGACCACCTGAATATCGGTGGAAGTCGAAGAATCCACTGTCCATCCGGCTTTTGCACCGTCTTTCCCAAAGTTGGCCGTGTCGCTGTCGTCCACAATCTTGCCAAGGGTAAGCTGACCCGCCGTAGTGGGATCATCGCTGTGGTCAACAGAACCAGGGTATATCGTGTGCCCTGCATCTTCCCTAATGCTGTTTCCAGAGATATTGACGATGGGTGTATCTTTATTGCCCGTTATATCTATCTGCAATGTGGCATTGGAGTACGCCCCACGCTGATCCTGAATGCGGACCGTGAACACTTCGTCCTTCAGGTGGGTATTATCGTCAAGGTGTTGCAGCAGGTCTGGCCTGGTGAGGGTATAGGTATAGCTGCCATCCGGTTTTAGCTCCAGAACGCCATACTTGCCTTCCAACACCTGTGTGGTGCCTGAACCATATACAAGGCTGTAGCGAAGCGTTGCCGGGGTATCCGCAGCATCGACGTCTGTCCCGGACAGTTGCCCGGTTGACGTGGAAAATTTGCTGTTGTCTTCCGTCAATCCTGACTTAAACGTAATTGTTCGGCTGTCAGAATTTTCCGTGTTGAAGGTAAAATCTGGCTTGTCGTTGGTTCCCTTGATATAAAGTTCCAGCTTTTGCGTTGCGGGGGGGAGGTCTTTAGGTGGTGTAAATGTATTTCCACTGGTTGTACCTTGGCGCGTATCCCAGGCGGCAAGCTCAATGTTAGTAATCTTCGTGAGATCCCCGGCATTGAGGGCCTTCACCGCTGAAGCATCCTGATCCAACTCAAACGAGAACTTGCCATAACGGTCAATGGTAAGTTTTCCGTATCCGGTATCATACGAATCTTTTATATACTTTACGATTCCACCATCAAACGTCACCTTGAACCCGTATTGCAGTTTATCAGTGTTCGCATCGACCTGGACAACTTTAAACGTTCCACCTGTGGCTTGGCTGCCATCGTACTCTGTGGATTTTTCAAAACTGGCATTAGGGTCGCTGCCCACACGCGCAACACCAGATTCCCAAGCCTGGATGCTGTGCGCATCATTGCTTGTAACTCGTATGGCATCGTAACTGCCCTGAATCTGTACCTTGATTGTTCCAGATGTGTATGCGCCGTGATTGTCCACAACCACCACGGGGATATCAAGGTTCTTGATTTCGTTGCCAGAAAGTTTCTGCACCGCGGCGGACGACTGGTAGAGTTCAAAAGTATACGTGCCTGCATTTTTCCCAGATGATTCAATGCTGACCTTACCCCAAAAATCATCAACACTACCTTTCTTGAAGGTAGCTTCGTCAACGAGTGTTCCGTCGGCCTTGACGTACATGACCGTATTCAGCGCGGCCCCGTCTTTGACAGATGCGACAAGGTGGTAACGTAGGTTGTCACTGGTGTCAGTGTCCTTGCCTGCAATGTTCCCCGTGATGGTGGTGGCTATACTACTATCTTCGACAACGATGCCATATTCAGAGCCGCCGACGGTGGCAAGGCCAACAGAGCTCTTCCACGCGTTGCTCGTAATGGTTGGCACTTCGTTAGAGCCGTTGACGGTTACAGTAATTATGCCAGTGGTCTCGGCATAGGTTCCGCCACTGGTGGTGTTCTGAGGATGCCCGTTAACAATATTGTTGCTGTCCGTGACCAGAGGCGTAAACGTGATATTTACGGACTTTCCTTCTGAAAGCCTGTTAACGGCCTCTGATTCTGTAAGGGTAAAGGTGTAGCTACCATCCTCGTGCAAAACAAGCGTGCCGCACTTTTCATAGTTCTTGATAGATACGCCTTCTGTCACTATCCGGTAGTTTGTGCTGCTCAGAGTTCCGCTCGTTGGCGCAAGAACATCCACTGTTATTTCGTGGCCAGCAGCATAGAGATTAACAACCTTGTTGCTGCCATCTCTTGCCTGAAGGCCAAATGTCAGCGTGTCTTTAGGAGAAGTTACGCTGCCATCTACTCCATCCACATCCGTGGCGTGCAGCGCCCCACTGACGACGAGCTCGTGGTATGGTTTGTCTGTAGAGCCGTTTGCAGCACCCGCATTGGAATCTGTTGTCTTTTCAGTATTTTCTGCAGAAACAAGGTTTTTTCCACGGTCACCCTTAACATAGTAACCAGTTTCCTTGACTGAATGATTGTAATTATTGTCAAAAGTAGGGGCATCGTTGGTACCATGCACGGCGACGGTAATCTGTTTTGAATCCCATGCGCCGTGCTCATCCCTTACATAGATGGTAAAATTCTCTTGACGCTCTTCACCAGAGTCAAGAAAATTTGCTTTGCTCTCGTCAAGGCTGTAAGTGTACTTGCCACTCGCATCAATACTAAGAGTTCCGTAGGTTCCATCTACCGTTGTATGACCGGCTCCAAGCCCACTCTGGTTCGCACTGTCCTTGTCAAAAGCAAGGTTGCGCCCGTCAATGTCAGCTACGTCTTTGTGACCAACAACAAGCCCAAATGATGTTGCCGCATGAGCGTCTACGTCTGCCCCAAGCACGCTGGCAGAGACACTAGTGTGGACAACACCAGCCCCCGCTTCCACTACGGAAAGATCGCCAGAATTTACCACAACAGCATCGCCATGGCTGTCTTTTGTCACAAATTTTAGCGTGGGTTGATCATTGGTGCCGTGGATGGTGACCTCGATGGTGCTGGCTCCGGTACCATCATGGCCATCGTTTACGGTAATGCCAAAATCTAAAATTTTGGCATCGCCGGACGCCATTTTATCAACAACGCCACCCTTAGTGTCGTCAATTTTAAAAACATACTTTCCAGAGCTGCTGTTCAGATACAGCGTCCCGTAGTCGGTAGTTTTGCTATAGTCATACGTTTCGCTACCCACTGTTGTTGCTGTGGCAAGCTTGGTAACGCCATCAATAGAATATGTGGGCGTTTTGTCATGTAAATCAGCATCATGAGAATTTACCTGCCCCACTACGGAGAGGGGAACACCAGGCTCGCTGTCATTGCCGAGATTCCGCACACCGCTCTCTGTTACGCTTGCCGTGTACTTGGTGGCTGAGAATACGGGCGCATCATTGGTGCCCGCAATCGTAATGGTAACGGGCTTGATGTCGAACCCGCCCTTATCGTCCTTGCCCATGATGTAGAATGTTTCGCTGAGCGTCTCCGGAGTGCCATCCGCATTGAGCCCCAACTGCTGCACATCGCTCTTGGAATTATCAAGGGTGTATGTGTAGATTGGTTTATTGTCCGCATCAAGACCAATCTCCATCTTGCCGAAACGGCCCTGCATAATATTGCTGGATGAGGGCGTTGCATAGCTGATAGTGGGAGAGCCGCTCTCGGCAACGGTATAGGAACCATTGGTTGCGTTATACGATTCCCCTACAGACTTATCCACAATAGCGAATGAATGGATGTCTGATGCGTCGGCATCATGGGAGATTACAAGGTTGCCCGAGGTAGACAGGGTTATGTCTTCCTTGACGGCAAGAGACGTCAAAGCGGCAAGCGTAGGCTGATCATTGGTGCCGTGGATGGTGACCTCGATGGTGCTGGCTCCGGTCCCATGATGGTCATCGTTTACGGTAATACCAAAATTCAAAATTTTGGAATCGCCGGACGCCATTTTATCAACAACGCCATCCTTTGTGTCGTCAATTCTAAAAACATACTTTCCAGAGCTGCTGTTCAGATACAGCGTGCCGTAGTCGGTAGTTTTGCTATAGTCGTACGTTTCGCCGCCCACGGTTGCAGCGGTGGCAAGCTTGGTGCCGCCATCAATAGAATACTCGGGCGTTTTATCATGTAAATCAGCATCATGAGAATCGACCCGTCCCACTACCGAGAGGGGAACACCAGGCTCGCTGGCATTGCCATGATCCTGCACACCGCTCTCTGTCACGCTTGCCGTGTACTTGGTGGCTGAGAATTCCGGCGCATCATTGGTGCCATTCACCGTAAGGCTTATATCCGAGGTTGTGTACGCGCCATGCGCGTCTTCTGCCACCAGAGTTATACCCAAGAGGCTCTTGCTCTCCGGTGTTCCATCGGCCTTCAGGCCCATGCCCTGCACCACGTTGGAGTCATTGTACATGGTGAAAGAGTATTCGCCGGATTTGGGGTCCATGGTAAGTACACCATAATAACCGTCATGATGCCCCCCAGTACCATCAGTCGGGGCCACGGTGGTGATTTTCATGGCGCCGTTGTCATCCACCACATAAAGTTGGGTTTCGCTGTGTTGCTTGCCATCGGCGTCAGTGTGCACCAGACCGTAGCGCAGATCGGCGCCGTCAGAATCGCGGTCAGTAGCCTTGACCGCGCCGCTGATCGTGAACGGCGTGACATCCTCCTGCACGGTATTGCCGCCAGTCCACTGCGCCGTCATGTTTTCAGGGGCTTCGTTGGTGCCGTGAATGGTGATGTCTATCGTTTCCCCGTCGAGCGCGCGCCCACCTTCCCGTGTAGTGCCGGAGTCGTTATCCGAGGCCCCCAACTTGTCATGTACAGTGGGGACCATGGAAATTTTTACGCTCTCACCTTCGGACAGCTTATCCACAGTGCTTTTTTCCGTGGAATCGAGGTCGAAACGGTACTCACCGGTTTTGGAGTTCAGATAAAGAGTGCCGTAACCATCCATATCGTAGGCAGTATCAAAACCTGTAGCCGATGTGGCATGCCCATTCACAGCAATAGAGACGTTGTTAACGAGCACGGATTTGATGCCATACGTCAGTTCATCACCGTGATCCGGATCCCGCGCCACAATCTGCCCGGAGGCGCTCAGCGTGTGCTGGGTAAAGTCCGTGCCGCCATCCTGGGTAGGCTTGTTTTCATCCGCGTTCAGCGTGTCCGACCTTTCGCCCTTGACGTTGAGGCCGTTACCATCGCCAATGTCCTTCAACGTAAGATCTGTAACCCCCGTGATATCCGGCGCATCGTTGCTGCCTGTGATAACCACGTTGATGGGCTGGGTCACGGTATGACCCTTGCCGTCATTGATAGAGAAGACAATGTTGTCGGCCTGCTTTTCGCCTTCGGCAAGGCTATCCGTGGGGCTGTAGGGATCCTGCTTGAGGGTGTAGGTATATTCAAAGGTGACATTGCTGCCGCCGCCCTTGGGCGTGATAACAAGCGTACCGTAGTCGCTCTCAACCGTGGTGGGGCCAGCGGTGCTGACGGCGACAACCTTGCCGCCCATGCTCACGGTGGTGGTCAGGCTGTCGCCATCCGGGTCGGCCACAGAAAATGAGCCACTCTGGCTGACTACAGGCGCGGCGCTGGCGCTTTTGCCGTCCCATGCTGATTCCGTGAGGCCGATGGCAATGGCTGCGCCGCCAGTGGACAACGCGGGCGCGTCATTGGTGAGAAAGGGCGAAGCGTAGGGATTGATATTCGGCTGGGTATCGCCGCCAAAGCCAAGGCGGTAATCAAGGCCGTCAAGGTGGTTTACGCCGTCCTCAAGCCCTGCATTGGCAAAATCGCTGTATCTGCCGCTACGGGTGGGCGAAGCCGAAGGCCCGGCGGCCGGGGCAAGGTCTGGCCCGAAGGCATTGAAAAAATCCGCACCCGCAATGAGCTGACCGTCAACCTCAAATGAGGGAATGTCGTCCTTGTTGTACTGGGTGTAAAAATTCTGCAATTCAATGGCTGCGCCATCGTCAAAACGGAAAAAGAGGCTGTCTGAGCCTTGCGGACGTTCAATGCTGACCTGGTCAGCAGAAAAATCAAGAACCATGCGGGCATCGGGCGCGCTGGGGATAACGGCAGTCTGACCGGCGGAGGGGCGAACAAGCTTGATGTCTGCCATGGAAAAACCTTCTTTTTACTGGGCATTACTAAAACACCCGGTTTAACGCGCAAAACGGCATAAGCCGCAAAAACGGCACTCGCGCGTTTGCGGAAAAAGGGCGCCAATGCGCCGCAATGACTGGGAATAAAGAAGGGGGAAACCTTCGCGAATAAAAAGGAAGAACTTTCAGCAGCAATGCTGCCAACTGCCCTTTTTATCGACACACCGGAACCCGAAGCAGGTTCGGCGTAGTAGTCATGTCTATGAGAGGCCCAGGGGCGGCCTCCGCCAACTGGCCCGCGCAAATACGGCTGCTGCCGCCGCCACGCGTGATACCCAGCTCTGGCAAAACAACCTTGCCGTGGTTTGCAAGGATATGTCAAGCAGCCCGAGCAGTTCTCCCCCGAGGTAAAATTTTTTCGTTGCGGCGTGCGCCTGCCAAACAATGATTTTCAACACTATTTCTGACCGTACCGCTTGGTTGACCAAATTGTCAGAAATGTATGTTACGTGCAACCTCTCTATAATATTGATTACTATCATATATAAAATAATAGCATACGATACCATATATCATTTACTCTTGAAAATTTTTTTGTACCATACTCTATAAGAAATCAGAAAAATGCCGAATGGAATTCTAGCCATAAGCCTTCCCCCAAATGATTACACACAACCAACCACGTCCCTGACGCGGAGGGGAAAATGATTAAACTTACGACTATGCAAAAATTATTTGGCCTATCACTGATTCTTTCATTGTTTACTGTTGCTGTAGGTATGTATGCGGTAAGCAACCTTAGCAGGCTATCAGATGATATTGACACCCTTTATAGCATGCACGTCAAAGGGCTTGATGCAGCCCGTGCAATGAATATCAGTGCCCTCAGAATTGTGCGGGAAGAAAAAAATATTATTCTGACCAATGACGATGCAGAAATTCAGCGATATCTTGATATTCTTGCAAAAGAACGCAACGTGTTTGAAGGCATGATGCAAACTCTGCCCAAGTACTTTACCTCGGGCGAAGGCAAGGCTTTGTGCAGCAAGGCATTGCAATCTGCCCAGACGTGGCTTGCCGTACATGATAAAGTTGTCGAACTCGGCAAAACTAGCGATGCCGCCATGAACGAGCAGGCGCAAAAGCTTTCCACCACCCAGGCCCGGCAAGCTGTGGGCATTCTGGCCCAAGACATTCAGAAGGTCGTCGACTTCAAGCTTATGCGCGCTGATGAGCTGAACCACGAAAGCACGCGCATGTATGAGACCTCGCGCCTCATCACCATTATTGGCATCATTGCCTCTGTGCTGGTGGGCCTTGGACTGGGCTTTTATATGGCCCGCAACATGCTGCGCCAGTTGGGTGATGAACCCGCCTCACTTTCAAAGCTGGCTCTGGCAATCGCTGGTGGGGATCTGGACGCGCGCTTTGACCCGGCCCGTACGGAACAGGGCGTGTTTGGCGCCATGAAGAACATGGTGACCACGCTGAAAACCAAGATCGCCGAGGCCGAGCAAAAGGGCCTGGAGGCAGCGGAAGAGTCGAAAAAAGCCCAGCAGGCAACCCTTGAGGCAGAAGCTGCCCGCAAGCAGGCCGAGCGGGCTAAGGCCGAAGGCATGTTGCAGGCCGCCCGCCAGCTTGAAAGCGTTGTGGGTATTGTCAACACCGCTTCCGAGCAGCTTTCCGCCCAGATCGAACAGTCCAGCCGTGGTGCTGACGAGCAGTCCAACCGCGTGCGTGAAACCGCCACCGCCATGGAAGAAATGAACGCCACAGTGCTTGAAGTGGCCCGCAACGCACAGCAGGCGGCGGACGCCTCCTCCCAGACCAAGCAAAAGGCCCTTGAAGGCTCCAATATCGTCAGTGATGCGGTCAAGGGCATTGAAACAGTCCGGAATCAGTCTCTGGCCATCAAGGAAGACATGAATGCCCTTGGCAAGCAGGCTGAAGGCATTGGGCAGGTCATGAACGTGATCGCCGATATTGCAGACCAGACCAATCTGCTGGCCCTTAACGCCGCCATTGAGGCCGCCCGCGCGGGCGATGCCGGACGCGGGTTTGCCGTGGTTGCTGACGAAGTGCGCAAACTGGCGGAAAAAACCATGTCCGCCACGCAGGAGGTCGGCCAGGCTATCCGCGATATTCAGGAAGGCACCCGCAAGAATATTGAAAACGTGGACAAGTCGGCGACATCTATTGAAAGCGCCACCACGCTTTCTGTAAAATCAGGCGACTCCCTGCAACAGATTCTCACCCTTGTGGAACATGTGAACGATCAGGTGCAGTCCATCGCCACTGCCAGTGAAGAACAGTCCGCCGCCAGTGAGGAAATAAACCAGTCTGTGGAGCAGGTGGCGACTATTTCTGCGGAAACCGCCCAGGCCATGGAGCAGGCCTCGCGCGCCGTTTCCGAATTGCTGGAACAATCACAGGTACTGCAAGGCCTTATCGCTGAAATGAAGGCTCAGGGTGAAGCCGCTTAGACAGGGCTGCTTCGCACCATGCAGAATCACCTATTGCCACCGCCTGCCTCCGGCTTTGACAGACACCTTCTGGGCAACCCCCCTTTTGCGGGGTTTGCCCAGCCATGGGTGGCAAGACTGCGGGTTGAGATGAAAATACTCACACGCCATATGCACTCGCGCAGCAGGGGCGTAGCTGGCTCCTGCTGCCCCTTTGCGTTGACATGACCAACAACACAAAACCAATTCTCCCCCGCGCTTTTTGCTGTGCTGGCCCACCTTCCTCCGGTGCCGCAATGGTGTACGATACAAAAATGTATCATCGTGCCACAATAGCACAGTCCCAAATTGTTAAACTCCACCCTGCCGTTAGATAGTATGCCGCTACTATACAGGTTCTACATTCACAATATTTTTTCAAGCTCTAAAATCTACATTCACTACAAACAAAACTTCAATTAATTCATTTTTCTTAAACAATTTAATTATAAATACGATTTCGTTAATTTTTTTTACACATCCTTACAACCAGCTCCAACTAATTACATTCTTTACAAGCCATATTCTTCGCTCTAATCTTATTACATAATCAGCCGATAAGTTAGTTGAATACCGTTTTTTATTGGTTGCACACTCAAAAGATAATAATTTTGTTCATAGCATAGAGGTTCAATCCTGTGCCGATTTTTCGGCGCCAATCTCAGGGGGGCAAGGACTTATGCGTTCTATCAAGCAAAAAATTGCGCTGGCTGCGGGTCTCGGGTTGATTGCCACGGCTGCCATTCTGATGGCTTTCGGGCTGTACTCCACCAGCAACACCAAGGAATTTGTTTCCAACCGCGTTTCGCAGCTTCTGGAAAAAAGCGCCATTTCATCACTTGAATCGCTGGTTTCAGACAGGGCATCCGTTGTGGAAACTGCCCTTCAGGACAACATCGACACAGCACGCACAACAGGAAAGATCTTCGAGGTGTTGCGCGCCAATCTCGGCAGCGAGCACCTGCGCGATCTTTTTGTCAAAATCCTGCGCGCCAACCTTGATAACAACCCCACATATCTGGGTTCATATTCCGCATGGGAGCCAAACGCCCTTGACGGCATGGATGCCCTGTACGCCAATACAGAAGCCCACGACGCATCGGGCCGCTTTATTACATACTGGAACCGCGATGAAACAGGCAAGATCAGCCGCCAGGCCCTTGTGGAATACGAAAGCGATGCCAAGCACGCCAACGGCGTACGCAAGGGCGGCTGGTACCTTGGCCCTAGGGAAACCGGCAAGGAAAGCGTGCTTGACCCCTTCCCCTACATTGTGCAGGGCAAAACAGAGTGGCTGACCACAATCTCCGTGCCCGTCAAGGAAAACAACAAGTTCCTTGGCGTTTCCGGCACAGACCTGCGGCTCACCTTTTTGCAGAAGATGGCAGAAGATGTTGATGCCAAAATCTACGGCGGCAAGGGCGATGTATTCATTATCAGCTATGACGGTCTGGTAGTTGCCAACAGCGGCGACGCCTCAATGGTCGGCAAAGCATTGAGCAATGGCTTGCCCAATGCAGACAAGGTCATGCCCAACGTGCGTGACGGCAAGGCCTATGCCGGGCTGAGTGTGGACGGCAAGTCCATTGTGGCATACGCCCCGGTCAAGCTCGGTCGCTCAGGCAAGTTCTGGTCTGTACTTGTCAAGTTGCCCAGAGATGTTGTGCTGGCTGATGCCGATGCCCTTGAGGCGCAACTCAACGAGCGCGCCAAAAACGATGCATTCAATCAGATCATGGTCGGCGCAGGCGTGGCCCTGCTGGGCATAATCTGCCTGTGGTTCTTTGCGGGTTCCCTCACGCGGCCGCTCATCAGGGCCAAGAACTACGCCGAAGGCGTTGCCGCAGGCGATTTCAGCGGGGAACTGGTGGTGAACCAGCAGGACGAAATCGGCGTGTTGGCCAACTCTCTGCGCACCATGGTTGCCAATCTGCAAGCAATGATCGCCGAGGCGCACGCCAAGGGCGAAGAAGCTCAAAAAGCAATGAAAGAAGCGCAGGCCGCCATGCAGGAGGCCAACGCCGCCAAGGCTCAGGCCGAGCGGGCCAAGGCCGAGGGCATGCTACATGCTGCCGGGCAGCTTGAAGGCGTTGTGGAAATCGTCACTGCGGCCTCGCAGCAGCTTTCATCCCAGATCGAACAATCGAGCCGTGGCGCGGACGAGCAGTCCGGACGTGTGCGCGAAACCGCCACAGCCATGGAAGAAATGAACGCCACCGTACTTGAAGTGGCCCGCAACGCCCAGCAGGCAGCGGACGCATCCACCCAGACCAAGCAAAAGGCCCTTGAAGGCTCCAATATCGTGAGCGATGCGGTCAAGGGCATTGAAACTGTCCGGGATCAGTCGCTGGCCATCAAGGAAGACATGAACGCCCTTGGCAAGCAGGCCGAAGGCATTGGGCAGATTATGAATGTGATCGCCGACATTGCCGACCAGACCAACCTGCTGGCCCTTAACGCCGCCATTGAGGCCGCCCGCGCTGGCGATGCCGGGCGCGGGTTTGCGGTGGTGGCCGATGAAGTGCGCAAACTGGCAGAAAAGACCATGGCCGCCACGCAGGAAGTGGGACAGGCCATCCGCGACATTCAGGAAGGCACCCGCAAAAACATTGCCAACGTGGACAAGGCTGCCGTAACCATCGAAAGCGCTACAGATCTTTCTGTACGTTCCGGCGAAGCCTTGAGCCAGATATTCCACCTTGTGGAACAGGTTAACGACCAGGTACAGTCCATTGCGACTGCAAGTGAGCAGCAATCTGCCGCCAGCGAAGAAATAAACAAGTCAGTTGAACAGGTTTCTGCAATTTCTGCTGAAACAGCTCAGGCCATGGAACAGGCATCTAGTGCCGTGTCTGAACTTGCGCAGCAGTCAAAAGTACTGCAAAATCTTATTCACGAAATGAAGACACAGAACTAAACATAGCAATTCATAATGGGTTGCCCGGCTTTTTCTCGCGCTGAGGCCGGGCAACCCATTGACACACCTTCACTTTCACTGCATTAACCTAGGAGAATATTTTCCAATCAGCGATGCTGCATTTTTTAAAATGTTATTTTGAAACTGCTGGCAAGCCTGACAGACACGCAACTCCAACGGCCCAGGAATTCTATGCGCGGCTTTATTGCTGGAATATTGCTTTTTATGGCGATCGCATCCATTACGACCGCCGCAATTCCTGCCCGCGCTCTGGCAGCCGACAGCCAAGACCCGATCATTGTTTCCCTACCCCGTGAAAACGAACCTTATTCCTTTGTATCCATGTTCGGCGAACCATCAGGCTTGCTTGTGGACATCTGGCGACTTTGGGGCGAGAAAGTCGGGCGAGACGTCAAATTTCGCATGGGGGAATGGCCTGACTTGCTAACCGATGTCCGCTCCGGTCAATCGCATATCCACGGCGGGCTTTTTCGCACCGCCACCCGCTCCCTGCTGCTGGATTTCGGCCCAGCGCTCTTTCCCTCGCGCGGCGTGATCATTATGGCTTCGGGTGTCAACGCTGATCTGGACAGCACTCCCGCGCCGGTCATCGCCACCCTCAAGGGTACCATCCTTGAAACCCATCTGCGCACCCGCTACCCCACCCTGCGCCTTTTGTCGCTGGCATCCTTCAAGGACATGATCATGGCTGTGGGCGGCGGCCTGGCTCAAGGCGTTGCCGGGCCGCTCTTGCCGCTTATCAGTGCCATCGACCGCCTGGGACTCAACGAAAAGTTTTCCACAGAGCCTTTCCCGCTGCTGGAGGATACCCTTCGGCCGGGAGTACGCAAAGGCGACATGGGCACTCTGGAGCTTGTGGAACAGGGTATGACCCAAATTCCCCGAGCGGAACTCATCGCCCTTGAGGAATACTGGGTGCGCGTTCCTGCCATGAGGGAAACAAACAGGGTGCGCCGCCCCCTGAACCTCAGCCCGCATGAACGCCAGTGGCTTGAGACGCATTCGCGCTGGCGCGTTGGTTTTCTTAAGGATGGAGCACCGCTGGCCTTTACCAACAGGCAGGGGCAGTTTGACGGCATCAGCGCGGATATTCTCCGCGCAGTCGCAGGAATTCTGGGTGTGGAAATTATCCCCCAGCCCGAAGCCTCTACCCGAAATCTGAGCACGAATCTGGCGACCCAGCAGACAGACGTGGTGCCCTTCAGCGAAAAGCTGCCGCCTGCGCATGAGAATACGCACCAGCACAGCCTGTTGTTCTATCTGCCGCTGGATGTGGTCATCAGGGCCAATGCAGGCTTTTCTGTTACCAGCCCCCGTGACCTGGCAAAAAAGACCGTAGCCGTGCTGGCATATCCCGGCGTGGCAATCCAGTTGGAAAAACTCGTGCCCAGCGCCATTGTGGTACCCCTGCAAGTCATGGATGATGCCCTTAATGGCCTGCGTTCAGGGCGCTACGATGCTGTGGTGGGCCTTTCTGTTTCCGTCAGTTTTTTTCTGACCAACGGCGAACGCAACGACCTCAGGCATACCCGGCTGCCCGATCTGCGTTATGCGGCGCAGATTGCCTTTCGCTCTGACTGGCCAGAACTCCCCAGGATTTTTGAAAAAGCCTACGAGAGCATCCCCTACACCAACCTGCTGGAAATGGCCCAGCGCTGGGGCAGCCTGCGGATTGAAAAAGACATTGACTGGGAACGCATCAAGCAGGTGGGCGGCGTGGTTGCCCTGCTTGTGGGCAGTTTTTTGTGCGTAATACTGATTGCCAACCACAGACTCGCGCGCGAAAGCCAGGCAACCCAGCTTGCCTTAAGCGCCCTGCGCCAACGGGAGCGGCAGCTTAAAACTGTTATGGATAATCAGCCGAGCATGGTCATGCTGATCGACACGGCTGGCAGATATGTACTGGTCAACCGCCAGTTTGAACGATTTATAGGCCGCCCGGCAGAGGCCATGATCGGCAAACGGAACGAAGACAACCTGCCCCCGGAAATAGCCGCTGCCGCAACGCTTGCTGATGCAGAAATCCTGAAAACCGGCGAACCACTTACCTGTGAAGAGTCCTACCGCAATGCCAGTGGCGACCTGCGGGATCTTGACACCTGCAAGGTTCCGCTTAAGGACGACCACGGCAACATCTTTGGCATTGTCATTACTGCCACAGACATTACCGAAAGGCGCAAGGCCGAGCGGCAGGCCCTGCGCACGCAGACAGAGATGACCCAGATATTCAATGCCGCAGGCAGTGCCATGCGCGTGCTGGACACCAATCACATTGTCTTGCAGGCCAACGATGCCTTTCTGAAATTGCACGGGTTCAGCCGGGAAGAAGTGATCGGCGTTCGCTGTTCCGACTATACGCGAAATTCAGAAAAATGCGCCACATGCGCAGTTACGCGAGTGCTGAACGGCGCGCCCAAAGCTGCGGAAACCACCATGCGCCGCCGCAAGAACGGTGATGAGATTTACTGCGATGTTGTGGCTACGCCCTTTCTTTCGCCAGAAGGGGAACTGCTGGGGGCCATTGAAGACTGCCGCGATGTCACAGAGCTTGTAAAAAGCCAGCGCGCCATGCAAAAGGCCGCGCGGGCTGCGGAAGAAGCCAACCGAGCCAAGAGCGAATTCCTGGCGAATATGAGCCACGAAATCCGCACTCCCATGAACGCCGTTATCGGCATGGCCTATCTTGCCCTGCAAACCAAACTCACGGGCAAGCAACACAGCTACCTCTCCAGCATCAAGGATTCCGCCAAATCGCTGCTGCGCATCATCAATGACATTCTGGATTTTTCAAAGATTGAAGCGGGCCGCATGGATATTGAGCATGTGGACTTTGAGCTGGACGAAGTGCTGCAAGGGCTGGCAAGCCTCGACATTGTCAAACTGGCCGAAAGCAAGGTCGAACTGCTGATTGACGTGGAGCCGGACGTTCCCTTCACTCTTATGGGCGACCCTCTGCGGCTGGGGCAGGTGCTTATCAACCTTGTGGGCAACGCCATCAAGTTTACCGATCAGGGCGAAGTGTGCGTGCGGGTGCAGCGGTGTGAAGCCGTGGGCAACAAAATAACTCTGCTTTTCAGCATCCGCGATACTGGCGTGGGCATGTCGGAAGAGCAGAAACAAAAGCTGTTCCACGCATTTTCGCAGGCCGATATGTCCACAACACGGCGGTTCGGCGGCACAGGTCTGGGGCTTTCCATTTCCAAGAGGCTTGTGGAAATGATGGGGGGCACGATCACTGTTGAAAGCAAACCAGATCTGGGCAGTACATTTCTCTTTACCGCATCCTTTGACCTGCCCCCGGCTGGCCCTGCCACACTGCCGGAGGTGAAGGCGCTCTCTGGCCTGCGCGCCCTTGTGATTAACAGCGACAGCGCCCAGAGGGAAAAACTGGGGCAAAGTCTCGCAGCCCTTGGGCTGCAATACGGCGAAGCGGCAGACGGCACTCAGGGCGCACGCGTTGCCGCAAAAGCCGCCAAGGCAGGCATGGCCTACGAAGTCGCGCTGATCGACTGCAACCAGTCTGAAAAAAACAATCTGAAAGCCGCAGCCCGGCTGAAAAAATTGCAGAACATGCCCATTATCGTCCTGACCGGGGTCCATAATCTGGGCAAACTCAATGCGCAGGCAACCGCCCTGGGCATCAATCATGTTCTCTGCAAACCTGTTTGCAGAACAACATTGCTGCGCGCCATTCAGGAGGCCACGCGCAGCAACCAGCAGGCAGAATACAGCCTGCTGGCTGGCAACGAGCTGCCAAGGCTTATAGAGGGCCTGGGAGGTCAGCGTGTGCTTTTGGCTGAAGATAATGAAATCAACCAGATTGTGGCCAAGGAACTGCTGGAAGGCATGGGCCTTGTGGTGGATATTGCCGATAATGGCCGCATTGCCGTGGACATGATTTACAAGAGTGCGTACGCGGCTGTTTTCATGGACATACAGATGCCCGAAATGGACGGGTTTGAGGCAACACGCATGGTACGCGCCACGCCTGGATTCCGCCATCTGCCTATCATTGCCCTCACGGCGCACGGCATGGTGGGCGACAGGGAAAAATGCCTCAAGGCTGGCATGAACGACCACATTTCCAAGCCCATCGACCCCACGGCTCTAACAGAAGTTGCCATGCGCTGGTGCCGCAAATCCGATGCGAACGACCCACGGCAAACAGTCGATTTGTAAAGCCCTGTCTCCTTGCCCTTCGCACTGACTCCTCTCTGCTGCTTCCCATCCACTGCATCAAATTCGTTAGGCCCGATTACTCTGGGTCCGTTGTCTCACGCCTCTGCGCTGGCGCTGTTTGCATGCCCGGGCCGTATGAGCAGCCATGTGCCTGTGAGCGCGGTAAAGGGCGCAACCGTCACAAGCCCGATACTGCCAACCAGTGTGTTCATGATTTCAGCGGAAACAAAGGGCAGATTGAGGGCGTTTTCCAGCGGGATGCCCTGTGCCATGAACAGCATCAAGGTGGCGATATAACCGCCGGAGTAGGCCAGCAGCAAGGTTGTGGTCATAGTGCCCACAACGGCGCGGCCCACCCGCAGGCCCGAGGCCAGCGCCGCACGGCGGGAAATGCCGGGGTTCTGCGCCGCCAACTCGGCCATGCTGGCAGCCACATCCATGGCGAGATCCATCAGCGCGCCGGAAGAAGCCATGAATATGCTGGCAAGAAAGATGCGCGTCATGTTCAGATGCGGATAGCCGGAATAGAGCACGGTTTCCGCATAGGGGCGCACGGCCCCGTGCAGCTGGAACGGCCCTGCAAAAGCCAGCGCAAGCGCACAGGTCGCGCCAATGCCCAGCAGGGAGCCGAGCCAGGCAGCCAGCCCGCGCCGGTTCATGCCGCCCACAAGCAGGATGGTTGCGGCTGTTATGGCCGTGGTAACGCCCAGTCCTAGCAGGATGGGATCCACGTCGCGCAGCAGGGCCGGAACCAGCGCCTTCCATATCATCAGGGCAGAAAATACAAAGGAGAGCAGCGCCTTGAGACCTGTGGCCCCGGCAAAGGCCAGCAGCAACAGGGCAAAGATGCCAAAGGCCACTGCCTGCGTGTGCAGCCGATAGTGATCCTGCGCCACGACATCAGCCACCTTGCCATCCCGCAGGGTAAGCACCATCAGGGCTGTGTCGCCGGGGGCGAATACTTTATCCAGCTCCATCTTGCCCACCAGATCGTTGCCCGCCTGCCATGTCTGTCCTGCGTAGGGGCCATCAATGGCGCGCATGGTCACATATTGCGTACCCATGCGTACAATGCCGTACTGGTGCACCCGCTCATTATCCACGCTCAGCACCATTGCACGACAGCGCACCGCATTATCCGGCAGACGGTTTTCAAAACCCGTGGGCAGCAGATACAGCGCAAGGCAGGCCAGCCCCAGCACCACGCACAGCAGGGCATCGCGCCGGGTGGAACGCAAGGGCATATGCCCTGCGGCGGCCCTGGTCAGCATCGGAGCCATTGATTGAGCCTGTATTTGCGGATGCGCCTGATCTGCCCCGGTTACATCCGCAGTGCTGCCCGACAGTTTGTTTTCTTCACCCTGCTGCGCCATGATGACTCCTGTGCTGCACTCGTGCCTTTTGCCTTTATTACGCCATAACAAACAGGCCGGACAGCAGGCATATAACCCCGCCGCCCGGCCTGCAAAATACACTTCCCTACGCGCTAGTTGCCAGCTGCCGCCAGCCGGACTGCCGGGCTGGCAGCAGTATTTGCGGCAGGGCTGACAGCGGCGGAAGGTTTCTTCATCCCCATGATTTCAGCCATACGGGCAAAGATATCCGTATTGTCGTAAAACCCGCCAAAGCGCTCAGCGCCCACGCCTCCGGCAGAGGTCAGCACCGGAACGCCCGTGTGGGAATACGTTGTCCACGCGATGCCCGACTTCTGGTTGAGCAGGTGGGTAAGGGTGACGGTGAAGGGCTCATATTCGCCGTAGAGCAGGTAATCCTGATCCGAAAGGTTCTTGCTGTCGCCGCCCTTCATGCTGCGTTCAAAGGCCGCGCGCAGCTCGTCCACCTCGTAGGGTTTCAGCACCATGCCCGCAGCGTCGCCATCCTTGGGCAAGGCGGCGGCTTGGGCATCAGAAAGCACCACGAGGCCAAAGTTTTCCTTCACCAGAGGCAGCACGTCTTCCAGCTTTGCCTGCGGATTGGCCTTGCGGAAGGTGTTGAATTTTTCGTCAAAGGCCACGTAGGATATCTTCTGGTTTTTCAGGCGGGTGTGGTACGAATCGTACTTGGTGCCCGCAAAGCCGATGGACATGCCGCCGGTTTCGTGGTCGCCCGTTACGATGACCAGGGTGTCATCCGGGTGGCTGCGCATGAACTGCATGGCCTCGGCCACGGCGGCGTCAAAGGCCAGCACATCGGTGATGGAGCTTACGGCGTCGTTGGCATGGCAGGCCCAGTCCACTTTGCCGCCTTCAATCATCATGAAAAAGCCGTTGGGATTGTCCAGCAGTTCAAAACCCTTGCGCGACATCTCGGCCAGCGAGACGTCGTCCTTGGCGGCATCCATGGCGTAGGTCATGGCGGATTCGTCCTGGAGGCGCGGATTGACGAACACCACGCGTTCCTTGCCGGGCTTGAGCGAGCGGAAATCCTGCGCGCTGTTCACATAGTGGAATCCATTGGCGCGGATGGCGTCCAGCACGTTGCGCTTGTCGCCTTCCATCTTGGATTTTTTGCCGGCAGGATCAAGAAAACCGCCGCCAGCAAAATAATCCATGCGGCTCGCAGCCAGTTCAAGGCCGATTTCGTAATAATTTTTGCGGCTGGGCTGATGCGCGTAAAAAGAACCGGGCGTGGCGTGGTCGAGCGACACGGTGGTCACTATGCCCACCTTCATGCCCTTGTCGCGCGCCATCTCGGCAATGGAAACCACCGGTACGTTCTTGCCGTCCACGCCAAGGCCACGATTGGTGGTCTTGACGCCACAGGCCATGGCGGTTCCGGCAGCGGCGGAATCCGTAATGAGCGAATCAATGGAATATGTGGTGGTTGCGCCCTGCACGGGCAGCTGGCTCATGTTGAGCTTGACGATGCCGGGGGTGGTGTCGCCCTTTTGCGCAGCCAGATACAGCTCCGCCGCGTTGCGCTGGGCCATGCCCATGCCATCGCCTATGAGCAGAATGACGTACTTGGCCTGCCCCGCATGGGCAACCCCCATAAAGCCGAACAGCATGACGCAAAGAACAAAAGCCGCGCGTGCGACATTGTGCCAACGAAACTGGGCCATGACCCGAACCTCCTGCATAAAAGCAATGGTGGAAAGCCCCCGAAAATCGGCCAGCCTTCCCCAAAATCATACAAGGCTGCCTGCGGGCTCTGCAATGGGCTAACGCTCGCCCATGCGGGTGACGCCCGCGTTACGGGCAGCCGCATGTTGCGTGACGACGGGCAATGTGGAACCTGTTACCGCACCCTTGACATGCAAGGCAACGCAAAAACGGCCTGTCCGCAGCAGCGGACAGGCCGTTCACATAAGGCGTTGTCAGCGTGTTAGTAGGGCAAGCCAAGGCCTGTAGCGGTGTGGATGGTATCCTTGAAAAAGACGATGCGGCTGAGCAGCACGGCGCAGAACACCAGCAGGCCAAGCGCGCAGGCGCGTTGCCGCGCCGCGTAGGTCAACCCAAAGGCCGCGCCCAGCAGCGCCAGTCCGCCCCAGAACAGGGGCGAAGCCAGCCACGCACGGGCCGTGGCCTGCATGATCGTACCGCCGGAGGCCCACACGCAGGGCACAATCAGCAGCACCGCCATGAGCATACCCAGAAACACCCGCAGCACCCCAACCCGGTTTTGCGCAAAGGCCGCGCCCAGCGAAAGGCTGGTAAGGGCGAAGAGCAGCATGGGTACGCCGTTGCTGATGGCAGGCATGGAGATGACGGCATAGGTCATGCCCTGCATGATGATACCCGCAAGCCCCGCCAAGGCAGTGAGTACGCACAGCAGGCGCGAAGGCTTGAAGCAGCAAAGGCAGGCCAGCGCGGCGAACAGGCCGAATACCAGCCCTTCCCTGCTGAGCCAGGAACCGCCCATATTGGTAAGCGCCGTTGCGGCGCGCCAGGGCTGGGCCAGATGCAGCATGGAAGCCGCCAGCCCGAGCAGGGCGGCCCCGGCCACAACGTACCATTCCTTGCTGCCAAGAGGATTAACTCCTGCGGTCTGTCTGGAGGCCGAGGTTACGGCCCCGGCAGCGGGGCGCAGCATTCCAAATGCCGCAAATACGGCCATGCCCACGGCAAGCTGGGTAAGCACCGTAAAAAAGACAAGAGGGAATTCATAATGCATGGTTTTACCCCCTGACCTGACGCGGCATCCTGGGCAGGATAAACCGGGTGGAAGGATTAAGGCGCGGCATGGCAGGGTAGCCAGCCGGATTCTGCACGGCGTTGGTATCGTCAAACTGCTCCAGATCCACAAGCTCCAGCGCGCCAGTGGGGCAACCCTGCACGCAGGCGGGCAACAGTCCGGCATCGAGGCGCTCATGGCACATGCTGCATTTTTCCGCATGCTTTTCCGCCTTGTTGAAGCGCGGCGCGCCATAAGGGCAGGAGCGGATGCAGTTGGTGCAGCCGATGCAGGTTTCCTTGTGGTGCACGACCACGCCGTCAGGCCGCTTTTCGTACGAAGACGTCGGGCAGGCATCCATACAGGCGGGATGCTCGCAATGGTTGCACGCCAGCGAAAGAAAGGCCCTGTCGTGGTGCGGATAAATGGCCTCGTCCAGCGGATACACCTGCCGCCAGACCATGTCCGGCTCCAGCTGGTTGAAGTTTTTGCAGGCCATGGCGCAAGAGCGGCAGCCAATACACTTATCCATATCCATCAAGAACGCGCGTCTTTTACTCATGCCAAGCCTCCGCTCACCGCAATCACGTCTGCAAACTGATCGTGGATTGCAACACCCGGCGAACCGGTTTTCATGGCCCCCATGTCTGACGAGCAATCGTCCACAAGGTTCTGCACGTTAAAGTCGAGCTTGCGGAACCATGCCTCGTACATGACCAGACAATCCGTAGCCACGTTGGTGCTGAGCCGCGCCCGCAGGCGCACCTCGCCGATGCCGTTGAACACCTTGACCATGGCCATATCCCTGATGCCGCGCTCCTGCGCCGCCTTGGGGTGGATGTAGACATATGGCTCGGGATAGAAATTTTCCATCCAGTCCAGGTTGATAAACTGGGAGTGCAGGCCAAACTGCACATGCGGAGTCAGCAGCCGAAACGGCCCAGAGGCCTTGCGCCCTTCCACAAATTCGGGCAGGGCCTTGAAGCCGTTTTTGGCGCAGAGGTCGGACTTGAACTCGTACTTGCCCGAGGGCGTTTTGAAGGTGCCTTCCGGCCATGCGGCAGAGGATTTGCGCTTGGCCTTGACCGGCCCCTGACGCAGCGCCTCCCAGCTGGGGATGCCAAACAGGTCGTAAATGCCCTTGTTGCATTCCTTCGCCATCCATTCCTTGCCGTCCACTTCCTGCGGGAAGGTACACGACCCGGATTCCTTGCGGTTCATGGCGCGGGAGAGGGCCGCCGCGATTTCGATGTTCGAGCGCGCCTCGTGCATGGGCTTGATGGCCTGTTCGTTAAGCGAAAGCCAGTAGTGCCAGTACGATACGTTGATCGTCCACTCCTCAAAAAGTGTTGTCACCGGCAGCACGATGTCGGAATGGCGCACGGTTTCCGTAAAGAACTGCTCAACGGAGACAACCATATCCAGCTTTTTGAAGGCCCGCTCCAGCTTGTTGCGGTCGAAATCCTGCGCAAAGGGATTTTTGCAGGATATCCAGAGCATTTTCAGCTCGGGATCCTTGGCATCCAGAATTTCCTGGGCAATCCTGTTGATGTTCAGGGAGCGGTCGGTGTAGGCGGTCTTTTCCCCGCCGCCAAAATCAAACTCGCCCTTGGGGCCGCCGCCGCCCACAAAACCCCTGGAGCCTGCGGGGCGCTGCTGCGTCATGGCGTGGTAGTTGAACCCCCAGGTTTGCAGATGCCCGTAGCGAGCGCCGCCGCCCTCAACACCCACGTTGCCTGTCATGGCCACAAAGGCATCCACGGCGCGCACCATGGCCCCGCCGTTGGTGTGGCGCTGCATGCCGTAGCCAATCCACACGGTCGCGGGGTGGGCCGAAGCAAATTCTTCCGTCACTGCGCGGATTTCATGGGCGGGCACGCCAGAAACCTGCGCCGCCCACTCCACGGTGACATTGGCCCGCAGGTAGGCCGCAAATTCGTCAAAGCCCACGGCCCGGTTTTTGACAAAATCCAGATCTACAAGACCAGAATCCAGCAGATGCCGGGCCATGCCGAGCGCAAGCGCCCCATCGCCGCCCGCGCGCACCTGCCAGTACACATCGCCCTTGGCCGCCGTCTGGGTAAAGATGGGGTCAATAACCACCACCTTGGCGCCCTTCTGCCGGGCCTCGTAGATGTACTTCATGGAGTGCATGGAACACCATGCCGGATTTGCGCCCCACACGATGATGTACTTGGCCTTGACCATGTCTTCCGGGTCGTTGCACCACATATCGCCGAAGTCGTAGTTCTGGGCGTCAATGCCCGCAGGCCAGCAGGGCGTGCCCACAAAACGGCTGGTGTAGCCGAGGGAAGACATCATGCCTTCCACGCCGTAGTTGGTGATGCCGAAGTTGCCGGAATATTTGGTAAGGCCCAGCCCCAGCAGGTTGCCGTCCTTTTTCTTCAGCTCCAGAATCTTGTCCGAAATCCGGTCCATGGCTTCATCCCAGCTGATTCTGCGCCAGTTGCCCGAGCCACGGCCCTCCTGAATCATGGGATATTTGATGCGGTCAGGGCTGTAGACCCGCCGGGGATAGGAATAGCCCTTTACGCACAAGGCCCCCTGCGTGAAGGAGGATTCCGGCGCGCCCTCCACAAACTGCACGATGCCGTCCTTGACGTAGGTCTTAATGCTGCATGTATCGTAGCAGTTGCGGGGGCAGGCGTTGCGAAACACCTGATAGGCCGAAGGGTCAAAGGGTTTTGCCTCGCTGCGCGCAGGCAGGAGCAACGAACCGGAAACGCCGCCAAGCGCGCCCGCAGCCCCTGTTGCCAGCAATCCTTTAAGGAAGCCGCGCCTTTCTTTTGAGCAATCAGATTTATGCATACATACTCCTTTGCGTACAATGACACAGCCAATATTCAAGACAGCGCAGGGCCGCCTGTATTGCGGGCGTGGGCGCGTCCGTCTTGCGTGCCCTTTCCACAAAAGCGGGAAGCCACCGCGCCATGTGCTCATCCACAAGCCAGGCAAGGGCTTCGCGGGCATGGACGCGCAGGGGGGCGCCACACTCGGGGCGCAACAGCAAGGTCAGCATGCCCCAGGCTTCCAGCTCGCAGGCGATGAAGTCGTCCGGCTGACCATCAGGCGCGGCAAGGCCAAGGGCTTGCAATATTTCGCGCATATCTGTTGCGGCATTACCCATAAGCCGGGGTTCCGCCTCCAGATACACCGAGGCATAAGGCGGCGCAGGCACGGCCTGCGGCCCCACAAACAGCCGGTTAAAGGCGTATTCCTCCGCCTGCCAGTTTATGCTGTCGGGCAGGATTTCCACGGGAGCAAAACGCGTGGCCGCCGCAGCCAGCGCGTCAGCATTTGTGCTGCTGAAAAAGTCGCGCAGGGCCTGAGCCAGAGCCTGCATTTCTGATAATGATGGGGACATTCAAGCCTCCGGGCAGGATGCCCCAAGCGAGGCATCACGAGCATTTTGATACGTTAGTAAAATGCCCGCTCTGTGTGCAGTGCGCCAGAGTGAATGTTTGGTGAGAGATCGGGTATACAGCTATACCCGATTAATCGGGATTGGGTAGAAAGGGAAAAGCGAAGGAGTGAAGTGAAGAAGCGCCGGGCTACGGATGCAATCCGGCAGAGCCTCAGGCCTGACTGGTAATCAGGTACATGGCAAGCTGTGTATCGTGCCCGCGCACGCCAAGTTTGCGGCGGATGTTTCTGCGGTGGGTCTGCACTGTCTCCGGCGAAATGCGTAGGATGGCGGCAATCTCCTTGGTCGTGCGCCCGGTCTGAATCCACTGGCAGATTTTAAGCTCGGCAAGGGTCAGCTTGCTCAGCCCCTTGTCCTTAACCATCTGCTCCTGCGCGGAGCCAGTGCCGCCAAGGATGCGCTCAAGCTGCTCGCGCGCAAGCTCGATCCCCTGCTTGCGGGCTGCGGCATCCTGCTCTTTGCCCAGCTCCGCCAGGGCGGGCCACAGGAAGTTGCGCACGTTTTCCGCCAGTTCATCGCTCTGCTGGCAGCGCTCTTCCTCAACATGCCGCAGCACGTTGCGCAGGGTGATATTCAGCTCTTCAAGACGCTGCTTTTCCTGCTGAAGATCCTGCGTTTGCCGCTGCACCGCGTCTTCGAGCATTTCCCTGTGCAGCACATGCGGCGTTATGTTGGTCAGCAGGAGCAAAAAGTCGCCGGAGCTTGCCATGCTCAGATCGCCCAGCGAAGCCATGGAAAGCCGGAACACCAAGCCATTGCCGAAAGGGGAAATCTCGACAGTCTGCCCCACCTTGTAGCGGGCGAAGAATGTCTTGGCGTCTGCTTCTTCCAGGCCGAGCGCATCCCAGATGTATTTGCCTTCAAGGTTCTCGCCCGCGTACTGCCGCAAGGAGCGGTTGGCGGTGACTATGCGGCAGGCGGAATCCATGACCAGCACGCCGTCGGACGTGGCGTTGAATATATTCTCAAAACGGCATTTTTCCACCGTCAGCAGGCGGAACAGATCATCCTGATCAAAGGTGCGGGCGCTCTGGGCGGCCTGCATGCAGGTTTCCATCCACACGATTTCAAAAGCCTGGCTGTAAATCTCCACCAGCCGGGCGGCCAGAGCCGCTGCCCGTTCCGTGACCTCTGGCGAAAGGCGCGGCAAGGCCTCAAGGGCATCCTGCACCGACAGGGTAAACGTTTTGTAGCAGCCCAGAAACATGCTGCTGGTGATGCCCCGCCTCAGATGGCGCAGGCCCGAACTTTTCAG
This sequence comes from Desulfovibrio sp. UIB00, assembly GCF_022508225.1. Classification (NCBI taxonomy): domain Bacteria; kingdom Pseudomonadati; phylum Thermodesulfobacteriota; class Desulfovibrionia; order Desulfovibrionales; family Desulfovibrionaceae; genus Desulfovibrio; species Desulfovibrio sp. UIB00. The sequence goes on from NZ_JAETXJ010000007.1 coordinate 46,442, forward strand.
CGCATCGGCCCAGCCGTCGGCATTGGTGCGCAGCACCTCGAAGGTGGGCGGGGTGTCGCGGTCGGCATGGCCTTTCACCGCGTCCAGCAGCCCGTCGCAGGAGGTCATGCAGTCTTCCCGCCGGGCAGTGGTAAAGGACAGGTAGCCCGCAGCTTTCATGCGCAGCGTCCACTGCCCGAGGAAGACCTCGGCGCAGTCGTCAAAGTGGTTCACCGCGCCAAGCGCGCACTGCCACTCCTCGCAACTCAGGTCAAAAAGACCGGAAGATGCGTTCTGCTCCGCAGGGTGGGATGTATGACTTTGGGAAATCGCTTTTGACATGACTGCCTTAACGCGCATGGGGATTGCAAAAAGGGCTGCGCGGGATTTAGGGCAAGGACGGGTTACGTGCGTGATTCTGGGGCGGGATGCGTAACGGATAACGGGAACGGCACATTTACAAAAATGTGACGCACAATCACTCTTTCTGTCAAGAGCGTGAAAGGGCAGACCGAGCGCGGCAAGGCGAATGGCTTGCAATAAAAGCAGTTATAGGCGCTCCCGCCCGAATGCATGGCAGGAAGGAATGGGCATAAGGGGCGCAGGGAGCACTTATATAAAATCTGCCCCCACAGATAAGGGGCCAAGAAGGGGCCAGAGAATCATATAAACAGAAAAAGGACTCACGCTTGTACTGCGTAAGTCCTTGAAATCTATATGGTGCCGAGGGACAGAATTGAACTGCCGACACGGGGATTTTCAGTCCCCTGCTCTACCAACTGAGCTACCTCGGCCCATTAGGGCTTGCCGCCAGAGCGTTTGCTCTTTCACAGCGGCTGGAAAAGTCTTCTATCTACTTGCGCTGACTTTGGCAAGCTTTTTTTTAAGAATTTTGTACAACGGCTTGAAATATGGCTTTCTTCCGGCCATACTTTCCCCCGTCAACAGATCAAATCAAGGATTTACCGTGCCTTTTCACAGCCCCATCCCCCCAACCTTGCGGGATCTCGATGCCCTGCGCAACATTGGCGTCAGGCGCGTCATCATGCAGGCCCTTGTTACCGGCGGCGTCACTGGCGCTGTTATCGGCCTGTTTCGCCTTGCTTACGACCACATCAACGCCGCGCTTGTGCACACCATACGCCAGCACGACCTTTATGACCCGGTTACGGCAGCATGGATTTTCGGCGGCCTGGCGATCTTGGCCCTGCTGGCACTGCTGGCCCTGCGCCTTGAACCCCTTGTGAGCGGCAGTGGCATTCCGCAGGTGGAGCTGATGGTGCGCGGGCAGATGCGCATGAACTGGCTGCGCGTGCTGCTGTGCAAGTTTGCCGGAACCCTCGTTTCCCTCAGTGGCGGCCTGTCTGTGGGCCGCGAGGGGCCTTCCATCATGATGGGCGCGGCCGTGGGGGCTGGCGTGGGGCACCTGTGGGGCGAGCGCAGTGGGCAGAGCCTGCCGCGTTACCTTGTGGGTGGCAGCGTTGCCGGGCTTGCCGCCGCTTTTGGCGCGCCCCTGGCGGGCATGTTCTTTGCTTTTGAAGAAATGAAAACTATCCTCAGCGCTCCCATGCTGCTGTTTACGGGCGTGTGCGCCCTTGCCGCGTGGTTTGTGGTGCAGGTTTTGCTTGGATTCGGCCTGGTGTTCCCCTTTGCGCAACAGCCCTTCATCCATTGGACACAGTGGTGGGTCATCCCCTTTGTCGGCATTGCAATGGGCGTTCTGGGCGCTTTTTATAATCTGATACTGCTGCGCCTCACCCATTGGGCCGACCACAGCCCCCTGATGCCCCGCCCCTTGCGCGTGCTCCTGCCCTTCATGCTGGCTGGCGCGCTGCTTTATCTCTGCCCGCAGGTGCTTGTGGGCATTGGCTTCAGCACCTTACAGCTTGAGAGCCTGCCCCTGCCCTTGCTGGGCCTGTTTGGCCTACTGGCGGTAAAGATGGCTTTTTCATGGATAAGCTTTGCCTCCGGCGTTTCCGGCGGCCTGCTGATGCCCGTACTGCTCATGGGTTCCATTGGCGGGGCATGCGTGGCCTCGGGCCTGCAATCTGCCGGAGTTATCAGCCCGGAGCAGACCGCCACAGTGCTGACCCTCGGCATGACCGGCCTTTTTGCCGGTTCCGTGCGCGCGCCGCTGACCGGCGCATTTTTGCTGCTTGAAATGACAGGATCGTTCCATAACATTCCCACGGTGGTGCTCACGGCTTATATTGCCGCCTTCACCGCCAATGCCCTGCGCTCCGAGCCTGTGTACGACAGCCTGCGCGCCCGCTGCCTTGATCTGGCTGGCGCGGCAGCCCCAAGCGACAAAAATGGCAATGATACCGATGCGTCAGGCAGCGCAACACAACTGCAAAAATGAAAGGTCGTGCAAAAGGCGCACGATGCCGCAAAAATTTTACCCATATAACTATTTGTTATATTTGAATTTTTAAAAAAATGCTTGCGTTTTGGAATTGGAGTGTCTATGTTCACCAATTGCAAAACCAACCGCGCCCCATGGAGTAGGTATGACCCGTAAAGACCGCACAGAAGGCATATACAGCCGCCGAGAAGTACTGGACGAAAGTGAGCGTCGTCAGTACTGCCTTATTCAGCTCAAAGATTTGCTCTCCTACGCATACCGCTATTCAGAAGACGTTAAAAAACGCTTCGACCGTGCGCAGTTCAATGTGGAGAAATTCAAAACACTTACCGATATAAAGCACATTCCCATCCTGAAGAAGAAAGAACTTATCTTCCTTCAGTCCATGGGGCCGCGCCTGGGCGGTCTGCTGACCAAGGATATCGGCGAGCTCAAGCGCATCTTTTTGTCGCCTGGGCCCATCTTCGATCCCGAAGACCGTGGAGAAGACTACTGGGGTTACACCGAAGCCTTCTATTCCGTTGGCTTCCGCCCCGGCGACGCCGTGCAGAACACGTTCAACTACCAGTTGACGCCCGCTGGCCTCATGTTTGAAGAGCCGCTGCGCAATCTGGGCTGCGCGGTTATTCCCGCCGGCCCCACAGACGCCGCCACCCAGCTCGACATCATGCAGAAGCTCCGCGTCTCCGGCTATGTGGGCACGCCCAGCTTTCTCATGCACCTTGCGCAAAAGGCCGAAGAAAAAGGCCTCAACCTGCGCAAGGATCTTTTCCTTGAAGTGGCCTTTGTCACCGGCGAACGCCTGTCTGAAAAGATGCGCTCCCAGATGGAAAAGAAGTACGACCTCGTCATGCGTCAGGGCTACGGCACCGCCGACGTGGGCTGCATCGGCTACGAATGCTTCCACAAAACCGGCCTGCACATTGCCAACCGCTGCTACGTGGAAATCTGCCATCCTGACACAGGCATCCCGCTGAAGGACGGCGAAGTGGGCGAAATCGTGGTGACGGCCTTCAACAAGACCTACCCGCTCATCCGCCTTGCCACGGGCGACCTTTCGTACATTGACCGCAGCCCCTGCGCCTGCGGCCGCACCAGCCCGCGCCTTGGCAGCATTGTGGGCCGCGTGGACACCACCGCCCGCATCATGGGCATGTTTGTGTACCCGCATCAGGTTGAACAGGTCATGAGCCGCTTTGAAGAAATCAAGCGTTGGCAGATCGAAGTCACCAACCCCGGCGGCATCGACGAAATGACCCTGTTTGTGGAAACCAGCGGCTTCAAGCGCGAAGAAGAGCTGCTGCACCAGTTCCGCGAAAAGATCAAACTGCGCCCCGAACTGCGCGTGCTGGCTCCCGGCAGCCTGCCCCCGCAGATCAGACCCATCGAAGACAAGCGTCACTGGGATTAACCCGCAGATATACGCAACAAGCCCGGCCAAGAGCCGGGCTTGTTTTTTGCAATTCTAAAAGTACCGCAAGCGGCGTGGAAAAGAAGCAAACCACTTTTTCCACACTGCAATTTTTACAGTTTACTTTACGTATCAAGCCCAAGCGTCATATCAAACCACTGCGCTCCGCCATGACTTGATTTCGAAATTCCATCATTCACATAACCAAAACATTCATAGTAGCGAATCAGTTGCTCTTTGCACGTCAGTATGACTTTCTTTTTGCCTAACTTTTTAGCTGTTTGCACAAAGTGCTTCATTAGCTGGGAGGCAATGCCTTGCTTCCGAAATTCTGGAATCACAGCCAGCCCGAAAACAGTTAGGTTTTCCCCAGTCTTATTGTGGTGAGAGGTGCTATAAAAGAGTTCATCGTATATGACGGGGCTATCGGTAGCGCATCCATTAATATATCCAACCAGTTTACCGCCGACTTCAGCCACAAGAAAAGACTCAGGAAAAGCCGCAATCCTTTCCTTAAAGGATGCCCGTGAGGCGGCTTCAGCCGCAGGAAAGCACACGGATTCTATTTCAGCTATACTCTCCAAATCATCCTGACGAACACGTCTAACTGTGAATTCTTGCATGCAGTTTACTCTTTACTGGTGATTTTGCTGGCTTGCCCCTGTCTCTAGTCGATCATGCTTTGTACCAAGTTGATTTCAGCCTGAGAGCACATAGCAAGACTCCGCCAACCAAGTATCACAACGAATCAATACACAGGCGCGCGACGATTGAATCCAATGTTACGCTCTACCTTACTGATACACATATGACCCTTATTTTTTTCCACATAAACCACAACGTAAGGTGCGTATTCTTTGCGATAGCTCATACTCACAGGCACAAGACTGAGACTCTCGTTTACGGAAATTGATTTACCAACCATCAGGTTTTCCAGATCTTTTCGTCCAACGTCTTGCCCCTTCAGATAGTAATCAGCATCATCCCCGCCTACTCCCCTCTTATAGTCAAACTGAACTCGCTTGGCTGTACATCTGCACACGTATTTAAATATGGCTTGATCAAAAACAGGAAGATCGTCTGTCGCCAGCGATTGCTTCAGATACCATTTATAAAAGTCCCGTACAAAAGACTCCACGTCTTGCGCGTACGCAACTTGTGGACTGGCTTGCAGCAAGCTCATGATTATAAATAGGCAGATAAGAAGAATCTTTTTCATATGTTTTCCCTTTAGTATGGGTAGGCATCAGATATGGATGCTATTTTATAACTCGATTCAGTCTTTTTTATATATGCAATCACATAGTACTCAAAGTCTTTACCTTTGAATGTCACAGGAACGACAAAGACTCCATCCGCCATAGAGAGAACACTTTTTACAAAAATACAACTTTCCTTAAATTCCAGTGTGTCACCCATTTGCGTGAAGTAATACAAGTCTGATGATCCTTTCTTCTTGAGATACGCAATGAGCGATTCATCAACGTATTTCGGCAAGTTTTCATTTTCAAGAATATCATTCTGCTCATAATGTTTGATAATATACCATTCATAAAATTCTTTAACAAATTCCTGCGGTGTTTGTGCTGCGTCTGCTGCCTTGGGGCAAAAAAAGCCAAGACACAGTATGCCTGTAAGCGCACAAATACATATTTTGCGAATGAGCATATGCTTATTCCTACGTTGATTTTGCAAACTGCGCCCGGCGAAACACTGCTCACCGGGCGCATACATGGATAACTTTAAGCGCGGGTTGCGGCCAGTTTTGAGCGAGGCCATGCCACAACGCAAAGGACAGATTCAAGCCTTAGAGCTCATCAAGACTTCGCTAACCAATTAGCGCAGCAAATCAGTACACAGGCGCGCGAAAATTAGGCCAGAGGGCACGCTCCACCTTGCTGATACACATACGCCCATTTGTTTTTTCCACATATACTACAATATCTGGTGCATACTCCTTCCTAAAGAGTATACTTACAGGAACAAGACTAAGACTATCGTCCACATCAATGGATTTACCTACCATGAGGTTATCTAGCAATTCTTTGCCAAAATCTTGCCCCTTAATATAATAGTCTGAATCACCTACCACTCTTTTATAATCAAGGCGTACTCTTTTTGCTGTGCATTTGCACACGTACTTAAATATGGTATCGTCAAAAACAGGACGATCATCTGTCGCCAGCGATTGCTTCATATACCATGTATAAAAATCCCGCACAAAGAACTCAACATCTTGCGCGCGTGCAACTTGCGGGCATAATTGAAACAATCCTATGCAAAAAAACAAGCATATAAGGAGAAATTTTTTCATATGTATTTCCTGCCAATTTAGTATGGGTAGGCATCTGATATGGATGAAATTTTAAATTCTGTTCCAGTTTTTTTTACATATGCTATGACGACATTATAAAAATCTTTTCCCTTAAACATTACAGGAACAACATAGACATCGTCTGTCATGGAAAGAGCATTATTTACAAGCACACGGCAATCTTTAAATTGCATCGTTTCGCCCATTTGTGTAAAATAATATAAACTTGTTACTTCTTTCTGCTTGAGATAAGCGATAAGAGTTTCATCAACATATTCTGGCAGTTTTTCTTCTGTTAGAACATTATCAAGCACATAATGTTTAGTGAGATACCACTCATAAAATTCCTTAACAAATTCCTGCGGCGTTTGTGCTGCATCTGCCGCCTTGGGGCAAAAGATGCCAAGACACAACATGCTTGTGAGCACACAAATAAGTATTTTGCGAATGCGCATGTGTTTATTCCTACGTTGATTTTGCAAACTGCGCCCGGCGAAACACTGCTCACCGGGCGCATACATGGATAACTTTAAGCGCAGGTTGCGGCCAGTTTTGAGCGAGGCCATGCCACAACGCAAAGGACAGATTCAAGCCTTAGAGCTCATCAAGACTTCGCTAACCAATTAGCGCAGCAAATCAGTACACAGGCGCGCGAAAATTAGGCCCATGGGAATCTTCTACCTTACTTATGCACATGCGACCCTTTGTTTTTTCCACATAAACTACAATATACGGTGCGTACTCATTCCTAAAGGACACACTCACCGGCACAAGACTGAGACTATCGTCCACGTCAATGGATTTACCTACCATGAGGTTATCCAACAATTCTTTTCCAAAGTCTTGCCCCCTAAGAAAATAGTCAGAATCAGCTACTACTCTTTTATAATCAAGGCGTACTCTTTTTGCGGTACATTTGCACACGTATTTAAACATGCCATCATCAAAGACAGGACGACGATCTGTTGCCAGTGATTGCTTCATATACCATGTATAAAAATCCTGCACAAAGGACTCAACATCTTGCGCGCGTGCAACTTGTGGGCATAATTGAAACAATCCTATGCAAAAAAGCAAGCATATAAGAAGAAATTTTTTCATATGTATTTCCTGCCAATTTAGTATTGGTAGGCATCTGATATGGATGCAATTTTAAATTCTGTTCCAGTTTTTTTTACATATGCTATGACGACATTATAAAAATCTTTTCCCTTAAATATTACAGGAACAACATAGACATCGTCTGTCATGGAAAGAGCATTATTTACAAGCACACGGCAATCTTTAAATTGCATCGTTTCACCCATTTGCGTAAAATAATATAAGCTTGTTACTTCTTTTTGTTTGAGGTATCCAATAAGCGTTTCATCAACATATCCTGGCAGTTTTCCATCTTCTAGAATATCCTTATGTTCATAATGCTTGGATAGATACCACCCAAAAAACTCCTTAACAAATTCCTGCGGGGTTTGTGCTGCGTCTGCTGCCTTGGGGCACAAAAGGCCAAGACACAGCAGGCCTGTGAGCACACAAATAAATATCTTACGAATAGGCATGTTTTGATTCCTCTATTGTTTCTTGCTATCCTGCCCCTGTGGCTCTGTGTTCACGCCACCGGGGCAGGATTTTTTATTGCCAGGGAGCACGCCTTGCTATGCGGGCACTGATCATTCCATAATTTACTAACTCATCCCTGAATATGAGTTAGTTGCCTATATCATTTAGCATATTTATGGCCTCCGGTAAATAACATAAGGCGCGTCAACCTTTTGATAATCTGTGGCCGCGTATATGCTGTCTTGCTTAAAGTCTGATATCCATTGTTTTCCGTCAAACATGGCAACATGGCCATCCTTATGACCTTTAATAGCTTGAAAAACCACGACATCCCCCTTTTGTAGCTTCTCGCCTGGAGTCACCGTTCTAAACCCTGCGTGGCGCAGAATGGGGCCATACCCACTAGCACTGACCCCATGAGGATTGTATGATGTGTTGAGTATGATTCCGCCTGCATCAATGGCCTTGTGGACAAATTCACCGCACCGACTGTCAGAGCCGGGGAGTACCTGAGAATGCAAGCGAGCGATGGCCGCATCGAGATCCCACCTGGGCAATGGCTTGTCATTCGGCAAAATCTCCTCCCTCCGCATCATGCCGTTGCGCGATATGGCAGACCGTTTAAGCTCTTCCCTCTCGCTCATGGCATTGCGACCAACATTTGCCCGGTGCATAACCTCTCGGGATACTGGCGCCCGCAGTTCCGGCCCAGTAGTTGATAAGCCCGCTGGCATCGTGCCTGTTGACCGGGTCATCCACGCAATAGTCGTAGAGGTCACCATCGCCGCGCGTGTCGTTTGCAGGGTCAAGCGACATAAATCTGCCAATGCGCGGATCATAGTCGCGCCAGTTAAACCGTATGAGGTGGGTGTCCCTGTCTTCCAGCCAGGCGCAAAAGCCTATGGGAACATAGAGGCAGGGTAAGGAATCATAAACAATTTTGCCAAAACTGCTGCGCACAACCTCCTTGACCACCTTGCCGTCTGGCCCCACAAACAGGCGTGGCGTACCCAGATGATCGCAGCAGCACGCCAGCACGAGTGACGACAGCGCCGATGCCGCCCTGGCAGGGGCGCTGTCGGTCATTGCCCCTCCCAGAGCCGACTTTTCTGGCTTGCCAGCATCAGAAGGGTTGCGGAGCTGTTGGTATGCAGAGAGGCATTGGCACACTCTTTTCTTACGATTTGCTGCGCCAAACCAGTGCAACCAACCGTCCGAGCCGTTGCGTTCATTTTCCGGAGCGGCATCAGCAGCCAGAACCGTTTTGCCCAAGGGGCGAATGACTATCCTGCTCAGGGTGCCGTCCGCATCGTAGGCATAGTCATACTCCAGCCGCAGTTCATGGTCGCGAAAGCCTGCGAGCCTTTCCTGATCGTTCCAGCGGTATTCGCCCGTAATGTCGTTGTGGCGGTACCGCCTGTAAAGCCTTGTGCCCTTGTAGGCGTAGCGCAGCTCGCAACCATCATTGAGCTCGGCCTTGCCCAGCATGGTACTGCTGCCGTAGGCAAGCCGAAGGCCGCGCCTGCCCGTGATGCTGCTTACCGAACCGTATTTGTCATAGGCATAGCGATTTTGCCCGTCGCTTTCCAACTGGCCTTTGTCATTATAGCTATAGCGCGATTTTTCCATTGCGCTTGTTGATGCGGAAGGGCAGCCCTCATACCAGACCTTGCTGCGCACGCGCTGGCCAGAAGCGCTGTATTTATATGTTTCCGCAATGGCAGCGTTGTTTTTTACCTCAGCCAGCCTGCCCTCGGCATCGTAGGCATACTCCAGCACATTTGAGGCCCCGGTAAACTGCTCTGTTTTTCGGGCAATGCGTCCAGCAGCGTCATACTTATACTGGATTGCCAGGCCATTTTGTCTTCTCACCACTTGCGCGTCACGCATAAGAACCTCTTTGTTTTTTGTTCATTCCAAGAATTTCATGCATGGATTTCCAAATCTGCGGGCTGCTAGATTGGTCACCACACTTCAAGTCGGGGTCCGAACAAAATAAATGCCACAAAAATTTTATTCTGTAAGACTGAAACATTTCAGTAAACTGGAGGTAAATTTTTGGCACATGCAACACTAATAATATGTGATATTTCAGCTAGTTAAATAGCGACACATGAGGGCAAAGAAAGTTGCAAATTTTCACTACATTTATAACTATATGATTTTATTTAATAAAAAAATGATTAAATTTTGCATTTTTTTACTTCATAAAACTTACAACTATCTAATATAATACAATTTTTTGTAAAATAAAAAGTGATGCCTTTTTTAAGACATCACTTTTTGCCGCGCATGAATCGCTCGTGAATCTGCTCAATTTACAAGCAGAAGCTTTATCCGCGTAGGCCAGCAACAAGGCCCGGTATGAAGCATCTGGTAAAGATGGGCCTTGCCCTCCGCCATAGGCGAGGCATTCAGGGCAGTTGCTACGCGCCAGACTTCATCTTTTGCACCAGGCCCTGCAAATCGCGCGTCTGCCCCGCCAACTGCTCCACAGCCTGGGCGGACTTGTTCATAATCGAAGCTGTATCGCGCGAAATACCATTGATTTCTTCAATACTGCGGGTGATTTCTTCTGATGTGGCAGACTGTTCTTCGCTGGCGGTGGCAATGGCGCGCACCTGATCGCTCGCGCCGTCAACCATGGTCACAATCTCCCGCAGCACCTCGCCGCAACGCCCGGCCAGTTCCGTTGTGCGCTCCACAGCGGCAAGGGCGCGCTCCATATTTTCTATGTTGGCGCTGGTGCCGCTCTGGATGCCGCTGACAGCCTCGCCCACCTCGCGGGTGGCCCCCATGGTTTTTTCCGCCAGTTTGCGCACCTCGTCCGCCACCACGGCAAAGCCGCGCCCGGCGTCCCCGGCCCGCGCCGCCTCAATGGCAGCATTCAAGGCCAGCAGGTTGGTCTGATCCGCAATATCTGAAATGACAGACATGATCTGCCCGATATTGCCCACCATACCGCCCAGCGTATCCATGGAATTTTTCAGCTCGGCGGAGACGCGCCGCACCTCGCCCATGCCGTCCACCACCTGATGCATGACGCCGGAACCTTCATTGGCCCTGCTGTGCGCGGCATCCGTGCTTTGCGCGGTATTGGCGGCATTTTTGGCAACCTCAAGCACGGTGGCGTTCATCTGCTCAATGGCTGTGGCGGCCTCGCCCACGCGGGCGGACTGGCGCTCCGCACCAAGGCTGGCCTGGCGCACCTGCGCAGATATATCCCCGGAAACGGATGAAATCCCCTCCACCGCGCGCTCAAGCTGTGCGGCGGCTTCCATCATGCCCTCCGCCCTGGCTCGTTCTGCTGCTGCCTTGGCGGCCTGAGCTTCATCCGCTGCCTGGCGGGCGCGGCGGCCTTCTTCCGCAGCCTCGGCGCTTTTGTGCTCGGTTTCGGCTATCTTGCCCTTGAGAGTGCCCACCATGCCCTCAATGCTGTCGCGCAGCGCGGCCATTTCCGCACTGTAACTGCCGCTGGCCCGGGCCTCGAGGTCTCCGCCAGCCACGGCGCGCGCAAAGCTGATCACCCGCCCCAGAGGCCGGGTTACAGACAGCAGCACCAGCAGGGCAATACCTGCGCCGCATACAACGCTGCCGCAAATGGATATCAGCAGCAGGCGTTCTGTGCCGCGCGTTTGCTCTGCCAGTTCACGCTGGCTGGATACCACGCGTTCCATGAACTGGGTTTCCAGCGCTTCCAGATTTTTTTCGGTAGTATGAACGTGATTCTTGTAGGTTGTGTAGTAGGCATTGGCCTGTGCGGCGCTCATGCTGCCAGAGCCGGAAGCTATATCTGATGAAGTGCGGCGCACCACGGCATCGTAAGCCGCAAATGCCTGTGTCGCCTCCTGCGCCAGAGCCTCGGCCTTGGCTCCGGCCTGGGGATTGCCCCGCAGGGCGGCCTCCAGCTTTCGCAGGGTCTCGTCCAGTTCAGCCGCAATTTCATTCAGCTTGCCCAGATACCCTTTGAGCGCCTTGCTGTCGCCCATGTTCAGCAGGATGTCTTTTTCAGCCTTGCGGTAAAGCTGCATATCCAGGGATGCTTCATGCAGCAGATTGATGCTGGGCAGTTCATGCCTGCCCAGCATGCCCAGCGTTTCGCGCTGCGCGCGCAAGGCCAGCATTGCCAGACTGCCGGATATGGCAAAAATCAGCAGGATCACGCCAAAACCGCTTGCCAGTTTAACCCGAAGCGACATGCCCATAGTGTCCTCCACTACGCGGATAAATCGTGAGGGGGGATCTATTTTGATCATCCTACCAATACACCGCACTAGTCAACGGCAGTTATGGTCAACGCCGCAAAATACATGCCCGGCGTTGCCTTCTTGCCTGAACTGTATCATTTTAAAAATCATGCACGGCTGCACAGCAGGCCGCGCCGAACCCCAGCAAGGAGAATCCCGTGAGCGCTAACACCAGCGAACAGGCCTTGGCAAGCCTTATCAAGTGGCTGCGCAACCGCCATGCCGAAGTTATGGCGGCAGAGGCGCAGGCCCTTGCCAGCCTTGACGCCGGGGATACCCCCGGCCATAATGAACACATGCGCCTCAAGGCCGAACTGCTTGCAGCCATGGCCGAAGACGCCAAGCCCCTGCTTGAACCGCTGCCGGGCGAAACGCGCTTCAATTACGCGCTCGCTCTAGAAGGCTTTTCGGCAAGTGCCAGAATGTCTTTGCGTCTGAACTCAATTTTTTATATGTCAGCCCTGCTCTACCCCGATAATCACAAGCCGGGACAGCCCGACAATCTTACTCTGTGCATTGACCGCATGGAAAAACTGGGCCTTGATTTCAGAACAGAGTAAGCCGGACTTGAAATTTTGACCTTGCCGATAGCTGGCAAGGCTTTATCTTGGAATACAGCACCGCCGCAGGCAGAACCCAAGCGCTGACGGCTCAACACCCCACAAGGAGATCCCCCATGAAGCTTCTGCACATAGCCCTCGCTGCCGTGCTCTGCCTTTGGGCCGCATCTGCCCAGGCCAACCCCGCCGCAACCGATACGGCCAAGGTTGATAAATTTGCCATGATGGATACTAACAAGGACGACAAGGTGTCCTACGAGGAATTCAAGGCTTACTTCCCCAACATGCGCGAAGAAGCCTTTGCCGTTATTGACAAAAACGGAGATAAAGTTATTGACCGCGCTGAATGGGACGAGTTTGTATCCAACCATTCCTCCGGCCACATGGGTGGCAGCATGGGCAACATGATGGGCGGCCAGAACGGCATGCCCGGCAACGCCATGATGCCCACTCCCGGCAGTGCAGACATGCCCCTGGTGACGCCCCCCAATGGCAAATAAACGCCCCGCGCCATTTCCGCAGCCCTGGCGTCAGCACGGCGACCAGGGCTGTGCTGCTCCTGAGCGGCAGCCCGAAAGATCAAAAACGGCTGCCGTTCCGCTTTCTGCTGACGCGCCCAAGGGTGCGCCGCGCCGACAGGGTGCCAGAGCTTCCGCGCGTGCAGATAACAAGCCCGCACCCACGCGCAAGCCGCCCTTTCCCGATCTGCTGCGCGAGAACGCGCAGCAACGCAAGGCAATTGCCCCAGAATCTCTGTGGGCGGACGCGCCGCAGGCAGGCGCTGGCGGTGCACAGCCGATGGGGCGTTTGCGTCAGCCGCGTTTCGTGCCCATGAGCGCGGAAGAAATGCGCGCCCTTGGCTGGGATCAGCTTGATGTGCTGCTGATCAACGGCGATGCCTACGTTGACCACCCTTCGTTCGGTAACGTGCTGCTGGCCCGCTGGCTGATCCACCACGGCTTCCGTACCGGCATTGTGGCCCAGCCCGGCTGGGAAAATACTGACGATCTGCTCGTCATGGGCCGCCCGCGCCTGTTTGCCGGGGTGAGCGCCGGAGCGCTTGATTCCCTGCTGGCGCACTACACGGCCTTTCGCAAAAAACGCCACGACGATGCCTACACGCCCGGCGGCAAAGCTGGGGCGCGCCCCAACCGGGCGTGTCTGGTCTATGCCAACCTTGCCCGGCGGGCCTTTCCCGGCCTGCCCATCATTCTTGGCGGCATTGAGGCCAGCCTGCGCCGCGTTTCCCACTACGATTTCTGGACAGACTCCCTGCGCAAACCCATTCTTATGGATGCCAAGGCTGACCTGCTCATCTGGGGCATGGGCGAAAAGGCCATCATTGAATGCGCCCAACGCCTGGACAAGGGGGAAGATATTCGCGGCATCCCCGGCACAGCCTGGATGAACAAGCTGGACGCTTCCGGGCATCCGGCCAATCTGCCACCTGCCCTTGAAGGCGAACCGTGGGTTGCCCTGCCCTCGCATGATGAAATTTTGGCGGACTCCTTTCAGTTGCTCAAACTGACGCAGGAACTGGAACGGCAGGTACACCGCCTTGACGCCTGGGCCTTTGAGCCTGTGGGCGACCGCGCCGTAGTGCTGGCCCGCCCCGCCCAGCCGCTGACCACCGAAGAAATGGACGACCTCTACACTCTGCCTTTCACCCGGATGGCGCACCCGCGCTACAGGGAGGCCATCCCTGCGGCGGAAATGATGCGTACCAGCATCACAAGTCACAGGGGTTGCGGCGGGGGTTGCTCGTTCTGTTCGCTGGCTCTGCATCAGGGCAGGCGCATCAGTTCGCGCTCCGAGCAATCCATTCTTGCCGAGGCGCGCCTGCTGGGGCAGCAAAATGTGGCACGAGGCAAAGGCCCAGTGGCTATTTCTGACGTGGGCGGCCCCACAGCCAACATGTGGCAGGGGCACTGCGCGCTGGACAGCCGCAATGCGCAGAACGATGACTCGGCCAAGCCACGAGTTAAAAGCGCCTGCCGCCGCACCAGTTGCTGTTTCCCGAGCGTGTGCAAATCCTTCATCACGCCGCAGCGCAAACATGTGGAGCTGCTGCGCAAGGTTGCCGCCCTGCCGGAAGTCAAGCAGGCCCGGGTGGCTAGCGGCGTTCGCGCCGACCTTGCCCTGCGTGACGCCGAGGCCCTCGCCGCTTACACTGGCGAATTTACGGGCGGTCAGCTCAAGGTTGCGCCGGAACATTGCGCGCCCTCTGTGCTTGAGCTCATGCGCAAACCCTCGCTGGACGTGTTTGAAGCTTTTCTGGAGAGCTTTGTGCGCCAAAGCCGCGCCGCAGGGCGGGAACAGTACGTGGTGCCGTATCTCATGAGCGGTTTCCCCGGCTGTACGGATGAAGACATGCGCACCCTGTCGCACTGGTTGCGGCAACGGCACTGGAATCCGCAGCAGACGCAGTGTTTTATTCCCACCCCCGGCACAATTGCCACGGCCATGTTTTATTGCGGGCGCGATGAACTTGGCGAGCAGATTTATGTTGCCCGCACAGATGCCCAGCGCATGCGCCAGCACTATATCCTGATGCCTGCTGCGGAGGACGGTGACGCCCCACGGCGGCCCGGTTCGCGGCCCGGTGACAGGCCCAACACACGGCCCGGCGCGCATGGAGACGCTCGCAAGTCTGACAGCACACGGCCCGGAAGAGCTGGCAAGCCAGAGGACAGGGCAAGGCCTTCCCGTGGCCCGCAAGGGCAGCGGGATGACAGGACTGCACGGTGGGAAGACAATGATCGTGGTGCAGCAAAAGGCAGACCGGCCAGGGGTGATAACCCGCAAAGGGGCAAGGACTCACGCTTCGGTTCTGAGGATCGAGGCGCTGAACGCAACAGCAAACGAAGCAATGGACGACGCGGCGGAAGCCGCGCGTAGCTGTGCCAACAGGTGTTTCACAAGGAGGCAACCATGTCCCGCCCACTGACTTCAGAAGATGATCGGCTGACCCGTCTGGAAGAACTGACCTTTTTTCAGGAGGAACGCATCAAGGCTCTTGATGCGGCGCTTACCGCCCAACAGTTGCAACTGGACAAACTGGAGCAGGATTTTTCCGATGCCACATCCGTGATCCGTCTGTTGCGCGAAAAGCTTGGCGACCAGCCGGAAAATTCGCTGCCGCCCCACTCCATGCCCGAGCGCTGGTAGCAGAGCGCCCACGCAGTATATGAAGAATGCGCGCCAAGGGCTGCCATGCGGCTGTTATCGCAACCGAGGGCGTCAGACGCACACCGCCTCCAGAAAGCTCACAAGCTCAGTGTGGTATAGTACTGCCGCGAATAAAAAACCCGCCAGATGGCGGGTTTTTTATTCGTCTGAGGGTTCGGGGCCTTGCTCCGAACCCTCTCACAGGCAGTCTTTGCTTTAGAAGCCGAAGCCGTCGTTGTTGGCGCCGGAAGCACCAAAGCCGAAATCGTCCGGCACGGCGTTTTCTTCAGCAGCAGGAGCAGCTTCATCACCGGCAGCGGCGGCAGCACCAGCGGCGGCGCCGCCCACAACCATGCCTTTCAGGCCGTCCTTGATGGCGTCCTTGATGTTCATCATCAGTTCGTCATGGTTGATGGCGACCTTGCCCTGGAATTCGGCAACCTGCTTGCGCAGACCGCCCATATCGGTGTTCATGGTCTTGATTTTAGCTTCAAGCTCATCAACTTTTTTGGAAAGAGCGGCAGCGCGGGCTTCAGCGGGTTCCAAAGCACGCACTCGGTCTTCAAGGGCCACGGCGGCGGCGGTCTGAGCGGCCATGCTGGCGTAGGTTTCGCCAAGGTAGTTCAGCACCTTGTCGCACAGGGCCTTGGTCAGGCCGTCCATGCAGGTGAGGGAAACATTGTCGCCAAGGGCGCTGCGCCCAGTGTTGACAAAGGCGTCCCAGGACTGGCCTTCAACCCAGTTCAGGTCGGCAAACTTGGGGTACCAGCGGGCCAGCCATGCGGCGGCAAAGGGGCCTACGGCCTTGGCGCAGGTATCACAGGCAACGGAACGACCGGCAACAAAACCGGCGATTTCCTTGACGTCTACGCCCTCCTTGCCCACAACCAGGGCAAGCACGGACTCCACGGGAAAAACCTTACGAGATGTATCGGACATGGCGGCCTCCTCCTCGGAGATCGTATTTTTTTCAGAAAAGCTCACGGGGAACTGTGCGCATCCTCAAGGGTGGCCCCCAGCGCAAGGCCAGGGGCCAATGCCGTTAGCTTCTGCCGTACATGCGGGCGTAAACCAGGGCCGCCGTGCGGTACACGAAGTGGCCAAGCTTAGACCAGGGCAGGTAAGCGAAAAGCATCCACACAAATACCAGGTGCAGGTAGTACACCAGGAAGGCAGGCACAAGGGCGTCCGCAAGGCGGAAGCACTGCGACAGCACACCGGTGACGGCCACCAGCCAGATGATGCCCAGCAGATACCAGTCATACCAGCTGGAACCCTGGAACTTGGGATTCAGCATCACGCGGCGGACGGTCAGGATGGCAAGACCGGCCAGCAGCATGAGCGCGCCCAGGTTGGCCAGAATCTTCACCGGGAAGAGCAGCGGCATGGGCGTTTCAATGTGGATGAGCGGAATAACCTTGCCGCCCCAGTGACCAACAGCCACAACCGCCGTAACAAAGGCCAGGATGGCAAAGCTGTAAACCAGCAGCATGTGGCCAAACTTACGGTTGGGGGTTTCCTTGCCGGTGACGGGGCCGTCTTCGCAGTCGTCAAACTTGCGGTGGGTGATGACTTCATCCCACAGCACGTCCCACAAATGCCAGATCCAGCACTTTTTCTTGCCAATGACGGCCAGTGAGCCTTCAGGCTTGAACATGCCCCAAAGTTTCATGACGCCCCGCGCGATGATCAAGGCCGCGCCAAAGAAGGTGAGCATGAAGATGGGGTCGATGGTGTAGTCGCCGTAAAAAATCTGACCAAAAACAATGCGGCCATCGGCTGCGCGGGGGAACCACTGACCGCCGTTGAAACCAGCGCGAATCCACCACACAAAGAGCCACAGTACAGCCGGGATGGCGAAGAGCACAGGCAGGCCAGCAGGCTTGCTCATGAGCTTGCCCACGCAGGTGGGTTCGGTCAGTTCGCGGTAAATGACGTTGCGCGCTGCGCCCATGAGGTCCGCAGGCTTGGCGCCGCGCGGGCAAAGGTCGGAGCAGTTGCCGCAGTTGTGGCAGAGCCACAGGTCAACATCGGCGCGCAGCTTGTCTTTAAGGCCCCAGGACGCCCAGACCATTTCTTTGCGCGGATAAGGCGCATTGGCCGGAGCGAGAGGGCAGGCCACGGAGCAGGTGGCGCACTGGTAGCACTTCTTGAGGGATTCTCCCCCAGATTCTTCCAGCGCCCTGACAAACTCCATATCAGGTTTGATTGTACATTGTGCCATTGCTGCCATCCTCCTACATGCCCTTGAACGGGTTGGGGCCCATGGCCATGATGCGGTCAACAAAGCCGTCGATCAGGTCGGGTACCTTGTCGTATTCGTCAATGGCCACTTCAAGCTGTTCCACGCGTTCGGGCTGCACGCCAAGGCGGTTAAGCGTCTCGGCAATGTTTTCCTTGCGGCGGGAGCAGATTTCAGAGCCCTTCACAAAGTGGCACTGGTAGTCATCGCCATATTTGCAGCCCAGCAGCATGACGCCGTCGTAGCCCTTGCTCATGGCGTCAGACACCCAGATGGCGTTGACAGAGCCAAGGCAGCGCACCGGAATGATGCGGCAGTAGGGGCTCCAGGGCTTGTTGCGGGCACCGGCCATATCGAGCGCCGGGTAGGCGTCGTTTTCGCAGGCCAGAATCAGCACGCGGGGGCCGTCGGCCTTGAAGTCCTTGGGCACCTGCACTTCGCGGATCATGGAGCCGATCTGGTCGATATTGTAGTTGGCAAAGGAGATAACGCGTTCCGGGCAAGCGCCAAAGCAGGTGCCGCAACGGCGGCAACGTGCCGGATTGGGCTTGGGCGTTCCCTTTTCATCGTCATCCAGAGCGCCGAAGGGGCATTCTTCCGTGCAGCGTTTGCACTGGGTGCAACGCACAAAGTTGAACACGGGGTAGGAAAGGTCGCCCGAACGGGGATGTACAGCCACGCCGTGGCTGGCAGCTTCAATGCACTGCATGGCCTTGAGCACAGCGCCCTTGGCGTCTTCTTCGCAGGCATCCATGGTCAGGGGCTGACGCACGCAACCCGCAGCGTACACGCCGGTGCGGCGCGTTTCGTAGGGGAAGCAGATGTAGTTGGAATCCGCAAAACCATCGAACAGGTTCAGATCCGGGAAGTCCGGACCCTGGCGATAGTCAAAGCAGACGGTCACGTCCTTGGCCGTGGTGGGCACGAGGCCCGTGGGCAACACAACCAGATCCACATCCAGATCGAAATCCATACCCAGCAGGGTATTTTTGCAGCTCACAACCATGTGGTCGCCAGCTTCGCGGATGTCGGTCACGTCGGCCTTGGTCATCATGACGCCCAGACGATCCTGCATCTTCTTGTAGAAGCGTTCAAGAATGCCGGGAACGGTCATGTCCTTGTAAAGGATAAAGGTCTGACAGGTGTCGTTGGTCTTTTCGCAGACCGTATTGGCAAGGCGGAGCATGCCCACGCTGTTGACCGCGTTGGAATACGCAACATGGCGGAAGCTTTCGAGGTTGGCTTTTACAAAGCCTTTTTCTTCTTCACCTTCCGCAGGCTTGGCGGCTTCAGGAGCGGCTTCGGCTTCTTCAGCGGCCTTGCGCACGGCTTCTTCAGCCATGGTGGTGTCAAGAACAAAGGCGATGCGGCGGGCGTTCACCTGATCGGCCACCAGCATTTTGCCAAAGGTGGCGGCGTCCACAACCTTGGTGCTCTGCCCAAGGCCCATGGAGGCAAGGTATTTCTGATCAAGCGGCACCCAGCCGGTAGCCAGCACCACAGCGCCCACTTCGATGGTCTGCGAGCCGGAAGGAGTGGCAAAGGTGGCCTTGAACTCGCCGGGCTGGCCTTCCAGCTTTTCCATGCGGGTGTTCATGTGCACGGTGATCTTGCTGTTGCCAAGCACCTTGCTGATCTTGTCGGCCACGTTGGTGGGCTGCTTGTCCGTCCACGGGGAGGCCAGGGGCGAACCCATGGGGATGTTGTTGGCAGCGCCGCCGAGCTTTTCGGCTTTTTCAACGAGCACAACTTCATACCCGGTTTCAGCAGCCTCAGCAGCTGCGGTAAGACCCGTCCAGCCGCCGCCGATAACGAGCACCCTCGGCACGCCGGTGATGGCGGCAGAATCGGGCACTTCGCTCTTTTGCAGCTTGACCACGCCCATGTTCACATAGTCGCGGGCCATGAGCGCCAGCAGTTCGGGCGCGCCGTTGGCCGTGTCCACGGGGGTGTGATCAGGATTTTTATAGGCCTGCACGCACTGTTCGCGCAGGTTTACGTGTTCCACCTGCACGGGCAGGCGGTAGATGTCCGCATCCACGCGGGGGGAAGCGCCGCACAGCAGCACGCCGTCCAGCCCCTGCGCTTCGATGTCGGCCTTGATTTCGCTCACGGCTAGGGCCAGCACAGGAACGACCTTGACTACGGGAACAAGACTGCCCCACTTCTGGCTCGTCTGTTCGGCCAGAGCGGTCAGATCAAGCCCGCCGCCAATGTTCTGCTGGTCAAAATAGACGCCAATTTTACCCGACATGCCGCCTACCTCCCTTTCACCGTTTGTACCGCCTTCAGGGCGGCGGCTGTGCCGGACTGCGCCGAGCGCATCACATCAAGGGGCATGCGCGCGCAACCAGCGGCAAAAATGCCGGCCTCTTCTCCGCCCGCAATAAAGCCGTCTTCGTCCAGCGGCAGGGGCAGGGGCGCATTTTCGCCAGCCAGCGAGGGCTGCATGCCAGTGGCCAGCACAACAAGATCATAATCAAGGGTCATCTTTTCACCGCGCACGGCGTCTTCAGCCGTAATGCGCACCCTGTTGCCTTCGGCCTGCACGGCGTCGGCAACCTTGCCCTTGACGAACTTCACGTTGGGCAGCGCCTTAACCTTTTCCAGCACCTTCACATAGCGGCCCGGGGCGCGCAGGTCGATGTAGTACACCGTGATCTGCGTATCGGGATTCTGCTCTGCAATGTACAGGCACTGCTTGAGCGTGGCCATACAGCAGATGTAGGAGCAGTAGTTCAGGTGGTTCTGGTCGCGGGAACCAGCGCACTGCACAAAGGCGACCTGGTGGGGAGCACGGCCGTCAGAAGGACGGACAATGCGGCCACCAGTGGGGCCAAAGGGTGAAGCAAGGCGTTCAAGCTGCATGTTGGACACGCAGTTTTTCACGTTGCCCGCACCAAGATTGGTCAGCTGGGTAACATCATAGGGCTTCCAGCCTGTGGCAACGACCACCGCGCCGACATTGAGATCAATATCGCGCTGCGGTTCATTCACATCAAGGAACTTGGCCCCGGCAACCCGTGCGCTGTCAGACTTGGAAAGCGCATCAAGGTCAAGCGTGTAACGGCTGGGGAAGGCGAAAGGCATATCCTTGTGCAGGGCCTTACGCGTGGCAAGACCAAGCTCGAATTCGCTTTCCACTTCGCCGGTCAGGCTGGAGGCCAGCAGGCTGAAATCAATATTGTGCGGGGCGGTGTGACGGGGGCTGATGCGCACCTTCACCTTGTAATCGCCCTTTACGCCCATAAACCCGACCACTTCGGCCTGGGTGAAAAATTTTATGCGCGGGTTGTTCCTGATGCGCTGGAACTGAATTTCCAAGCCGCAGGAGGGGGGACAAAGTTTGGGAAAATACTTATTGAGCTGAGCCACGCGCCCACCAAGCCAGGGCGACTTTTCGACGATAAAGACGTCGTGGCCCAGTTCCGCCGCTTCAATGGCGGCTGTGAGGCCTGCAAAGCCGCCGCCCACGACGAGAATGGCATTGGACATCCTGGATATCCTCCTGCGTTGTTGCATAGCGGCTGAAGAAGGAAAAGGACTCCCGCCGCGAAAAAAAAGGAGCGGCCCCGTGGCCGACCTCTGCGAGCGCCAGCGCACAAAACTGCCCGCACCACGCCCGCCGACAAAGGGGGGCCTGCTGCCGGTCATCCCCTTGCCGAACATTTGCCTTGTGCTGCGCACCTATGCCCAAACAATCGGCACACCAACAGGCTGGCACGAAAACCGCTCTTTTTCCGGCAGGGCCTGGGCCGCCGCCGGCACGCGTTTTTCGCCGCCGCGAGCCTGGCAAAGCCAGAGCTTGCAGCAGAGGGGGCGGCCTTGCGGCCGCCCCCATTTGGCATCAGTGCCGCCGACTAGTCGGGGATGATCTGGTAGTAGGGCTTCTTGAAGATCTTGGTCTCGCCGGTGGCGGGATTGTACTTCGAGTTCACGAAGCACTTCCAAGTGTCGTCGTCCAGGCCCATGAAGTCCGCACGGTAGTAGAAGCCGGGGTAGCGGGATTCTTCACGGAAGGCGATGTGCTGCATGTGCAGGCGCACCGTCCACAGACGATGGTAGTTTTCCCAGCAGCGCAGCAGTTCGTGCAGGTCACGAGCGGCCAGCTTGAAGGAGTCTTCTTCCATCATGGCGAGCAGGTTGAAGCCGGTGTCAAGCAGCGCCTTGGAGGTGGTGTAGTACGTGCTCACGCCACCGCCGTATTCGTCGGTGCACTTCACGAGACGCATCATGAAGTTCTTGGGCGTGATGTAGTTCGGGTTCACCACGGGGTCGGTCGAAGCGGCCTTGCCTTCTTCGAAGTTGTAGAAGGGACGGTAAACGGCCTTCTTCAGTTCTTCGGCGGTTTCAGCGAACTCAGGCTTGAAGTCCTTGTGATCAAGGCACCAGCGGACCATCTGCTTGCCAGCCATGCGGCCTTCAGCATGCGAACCGGAGGAGAACTTGTGGCCGGAAGCGCCCACGCCGTCGGCGCAGGTGAAGAGGCCTTCAACGGTGGTCATGCGGTTGTAGACCTTACCGTTGGAAGCCTTCACTTTGTAGTCTTCGGGCACCCAAGCTTCATCGGGACCGGAAACCCAGATGCCGCAGCAACCGGAGTGGGAGCCGAGCAGGTAGGGTTCGGTGGGCATGATTTCGGAACCACGTTCTTCAGGCGCGGTGTTGGTGCAGGCCCAAAGGTTGGCCTGGCCAACGCACATGTCGAGGAAGTCTTCCCAAGCTTCGGATTCAAGATCCTTCTGCTGTTCTTCGTTCAGGGTCGCGAAGGTGTTCTGCAGAGCGCTCTTGGTGTCCATGTAGATGGGGCCGCGGCCTTCGCGCATTTCACGAAGCATCATGTGGTTACGCAGGCAGGTCGGGATGACATGGCCCTTGGCGTAGCCGCGATCTTCGTAAGGCTTCAGCATGGCGCGGTTGGTGGCGCAGTAATCTTCACCCTTGGAGTTGGTGGCTTTGGCCTTGAACAGGAGGAACCACGCACCCACGGGGCCGTAACCGTCCTTGAAGCGGGCGGGCACGAAGCGGTTTTCCATCATGGTCATTTCAGCGCCAACCTGAGCGCACATGGTGTAGGTCGAACCGGCGTTCCACACAGGATACCAGGCGCGGCCCATGCCTTCACCGGTGGAGCGGGGACGGTACACGTTAACGGCACCGCCAGCGGCCACCATGATGGTGTTGGCTTTGAAGATGTGCACTTCGTTAGCGCGCAGGTTGAAGCCCACGGCGCCGGCGATGCGGTTGGGGGTGTTCTTATCGAGAAGCAGCTTCACGATGAAGATACGTTCCATGATGCGGTCTTCACCCAGGGCATTCTTGGCAGCTTCGGCCACGATGCACTTGTAGGATTCACCGTTGATCATGATCTGCCAGCGGCCGGAACGCACAGGGGCATCGCCCTTGCGCAGGCTCTTGCCAGCAGCCTTGGCGGCAGCGCCGTTCAGGTTGTGGCCGTCGTCGCCCTTGATCCAGCAGGGAAGGCCCCAATCTTCAAACAGATGCACGGAGTCGTCAACGTGACGGCCTACGTCGAAGATAAGGTCTTCGCGAACCAGGCCCATAAGGTCGGTGCGGACCATGCGGACGTAGTCGTCGGCGTCGTTTTCACCCAGGTAGGTGTTGATGGCGGAAAGACCCTGGGCCACGGCGCCGGAGCGCTCGAGGGTGGCTTTGTCAACCAGCATGATCTTCAGGCCGTGCTTGTCGCCCCAGCGCACTGCTTCAAAAGCGGTGCCGCAGGAGCCCATGCCGCCGCCCACGATCAGCAGGTCAACCGCATGTTCCTTAACTTCAGGCTCGGCAATGGCCACACCCTTCGTCGCTTCCTTGACGGGAATCATTGGCATAATTGTTTCTCCTTATCGCACTAGCGGTTGCAATAGCCTAGCGGCCGTGTTCCATGCAGGTGAAGGTCTTGTCAGCGTCCTTAACATCGAACTTCTTGCCAAGGGCGGTCTTCGGGACGGCCAAGGCAGATTCGGTGAACAGCAGTTCATCTTCGATGTTGGCGCCTTCGGGATGGCCTTCAAAGGGCTTGATGGAACCTTCCGGCGTAGTGCGGATGGGGAACTTGAAGCGTTTCACGTTGCCATTGCGGAACTTGACGGTCCACATGATGGAGTCAGCCGAACGCATGGGGATACAGGTCCCGCCCATGGGGGCAAAGTCTGCATAGGGACGGGCCGTAATGGCGCCCTGGGGGCAGATCTTAACGCAGGAATAGCATTCCCAGCAGGCATCGGGTTCCTGGTTGTATGCCTTCATTTCCTCAGAATCAAGAATCATGAGGTCATTGGGGCAAATGTACATGCAGGCCGTCTTTTCGCCACCCTTGCAGCCGTCGCACTTGGACGGATCGACAAACGTCGGCATACGTATCCTCCAACTCTTTTAAAAGTGTTTCAGAAAAACCCGCCGGGTTCGGCGAGGCGCGCGGCAAATCCGTCACGCCGGGGTTAGCCGAGCGCCTCCACAACGAAGGTTGGGCGTATGGCTTGCGCAATTAGTAACAAGCACTTAGCCTTTGAGTCAACCCCCCTCTGCAAAAATTCGTGGAAACTTCACAGAGCCGTCATGTGGATTTACAGCAAATTCAAAATGTTAACTGCCTTGTGAAAAAAAATCTATTTCGCTTTTCCGCCCCTCTTGCGTCACAACCATTTCAAAAGCTAACGGATCATGCCACGCAGGACTGCCTGATGCGCAACCCTTGCAAGAGAAGCCATTTCAAGCTAACACGCTTGGGCAGATAAGGGAAGCCCCCGCGGCAAAACGAGCCATGAGTCGGCAACCTGTTGTTTTTTCAATGCTGCGCCACGGGCGGACCCCTCCTATCCAAATTTCATTATCAGTACAGGACAAGGCATGACCGACAATTCCAACGATTCCCGCGCTCCCCGCGATGCGCGCGAAGCACGGGGCCAGCGCGCCCCGCGCGGCCCCCGTAACGGGCACGAAACCGGCGATGCGCGCGCCCGCAAGCCGCTGCGCGAAGTGGTTTGCGAGATCGACCGCGACATTCTGCGGCTGTTGCTTCGCCGCAATAATATTCTTGTCCGCATGCGCGGCGACAAACCCCGGCTCGATTCCACGGAAGAAAAAACCATCCGTGAATCGTGGGAAGCCTCCGTTTCCCGCATCAGCCGCGACGCGCGCCTTTCGGGCCACTTTTTTTCGCTCATGCAGGAAGTGGAATTTCAGCCCCGTCCCGCCTCTGCCCGCGCTGACGGCGCGGATGAAGGCGGCGAACTCGGCGGTGCAGCGATGCAGGAACCGCCGCGCACGGCCTTTAACCTTGCACCGCCCGCCAAGCACGTGCGCCTGAACATGCCTGCACCCCTGGCCTGCCGGGCCACGCGCGCATGGCTGATGCTGGCCGCAGCCACGGGCCAGCCCCTGCATATCGCACCCTGCCTCATGAATGATCCCATTGTTGACTGCGTCAAAATGCTCAATCAGGCAGGCGCCTCGATGACCCGCGAGGATGAAGGCGTTTCCGCCCGCCCGGCGGCCCCGCTTGGCGCATCTGACAAGGTAATCCACACGGGCGACAGCGCCTGGAACTTCTTCATGCTGCTGGGGCACTACCTTGGCCGCCCCTCGCGCGCAAAGTTTACTGGCGATGCCAGCCTGAAACTGGCTGATTTTTCCTCTGTGCGACACTTCCTGCCCACCCTGGGAGCGCGCCTTGTGCATGTGGTGCCCAAGAGCGACGGCCTGCCCGCGCGCCTTGAGTGCTCCGGCATTCTGCCTGATTCCGTCAAACTGCCTGCCGATGTGCCCGCCGAACTGGCCGAGGGCATCCTGCTGGCGGCTCCCGGCTACGAAAGGGCGATCACCCTTGATCTTGGCTCGCATCCCGAGCACAGGCTCATTGTTGCCCGCATACTGCCCATACTGCGCGCAGCTGGCGCAGACGTACAGGTGGAGGGCGCAAAAGTACGCGTCAATCCTGGCCCGCTCAGCCTGCCTGCCCAGCCTCAGGCTGGCATGGAGCCGGAGCTGGCGCTCTTTCTTCTGGCTCTGCCCCTGGCTCTGGGCGGCGAAGCCCTGCTTGGCGGCCAGTGGCCCGCCCTGCCCGCAGCCGAAGCCGGCTGGGATCTTTTGCAGCAGCTCGGCCTTGACCTGCGCTTTGAAGCGGGCAAAAACGGCGGCGAAGTCTGCGCACGCGCTGCTGCGCCCCTGAAGCAGTACGCTAAGGGTGATCTGCCTGCCGGGTTCCCCGCCGCCTGGGCTCCGCTGCCGGTGGCTCTGGCCGCCTGTGCAGCCCTGCGCGGCGACAAGGCCGTTCTGCCTGTCCTGCCCTCTGGTACAGACCGCACAACGGTAGAAAGTTTTCTTTCTGCTGTGGGTCTGGATTTGGATGAAAACGGCAGATTGTGCAAAAAAGAACAAGCTGGCCCGCGCACGGGCTGGAATGCCCCTGATCCTGTCTGGGCAATGGCCCTTGCACTGACTGCTTGTGCAAGCCCCCACCAGAAGCTGGGCAACCCCGGCATCATGACCGGGCTGTACCCGCCCTTCTGGGCGCTGTACAATACCCTGCCCGAACCGGCAGTGCGCCGTTCGGCCGCGCCGGAAGCTCCAGCTGCCGCTCCCAGACGCCGCATTATCACCGGCGCAGTGGCTGTGCCGCCGGAACTGAAAGACGAAGACGACTATTAGAAAAAAAGACACAACAGGCGCTGGCGGCGAGATATCGTCCCCAGCGCCTGTTGGCGTTTACAAGGCAAGTGCAGACATAAAGGCATTACATGGGGCAGGAGCCACACCGGCGAGCCTCTACCCAGCACGCTTGCAATGCTACGCGGGCCACAGGCGACCGTGGGGCAGAAATTTTCCCTCAGCCAACGTCTGGCGCAGCGGCAAAAAAATCCGCCCCGCGCAGCATATCTGCAACGGGACGGAAATTCCGTTTGGGCCGCCATGCCCACTCCGCAATAGCGGACAAAAAAACGCGGCTGCGAAGATTATTCCTGAGTAAAGCGGAACAGCCGCACGGAAAGGGGCTGCATGTTCTGCCGACTCATGGCTGAAACAATAAAGGCATAGTTTCGGGATTGCCCTGCAGGCGGGCAGGGGCCACGATAGTGACGCGTCAAGCCGCCCTCGGGGATAATGCCGCTGCCGTCGTTGTTCCACTCGCCACCGCCAAGGAACAGGTCCTGGCCATCATTGGTAAATTCCACCAGGCGCACGTCATAATAATCTGTGCTGCCGGGGATCTGTGCCACCTGAATTTCAGGCGATATCCGGGAACAGCGGTGAACTTCGCGCAAGGTAACGGTAACGGCCATGCCGTCTGGAATTTCCTGCGTCTCCTTGGAGGCGCAAGCGGGCAGCAGGACTGCCGCGAACAGCACAGGGAAGAGCGCACGCCGGGCTTTGCCTAAAATTTCAAAACGCATCAGGGCCTCCAAATGACAATTGCTTTATGCGGCTTTTGGAAGCATAACCAATAGTCAGGTCGAATACAACAACCAGTGGGAGCAGTATATGTCCATTCTTGCAGACAGCGTTACGGGGTATCTGGAACACTCTTCGTGGATCCGCCGCATGTTCGAGGCCGGAGGCCAGCTCAAGGCCCGTTTTGGAGCGGATAACGTGTATGACTTCAGCCTGGGCAACCCCGACCTGCCAGCACCCCCCGCCGTTGTGGACGGTTTGCGTTCCTTTACAGAACACGCTGGCGAACCTTTTGCCTTTGGCTACATGCCCAACGGCGGCTTTGTATGGGCGCGGGAAAAACTGTCCGCCCACCTCAGCAAGGAACAAGGCGTGGCGCTCACCGCCAATGATGTGCTGCTGGGCTGCGGCGCTGCTGGCGTGCTCAACGCCTTTTTGCGCGCGGTCATCAATCCCGGCGAAGAAATGCTGGGCTTTGCGCCCTACTTTGTGGAATACGGCTTCTATGTAGCCAACCACGGCGGCACCTTCCGCGCTGTCATGAGCAAGGCTGACACCTTTGCGCCCGACCTTGCCGCGCTTGAAGAAGCCATCAGCCCCAAAACGCGCGTGGTGCTCATCAACTCGCCCAACAATCCCACCGGTGTGATTTACAGCCGCAAAGACCTCAAGGCTCTGACCGAGCTGCTGGAAAACAAGAGTCAGGAATACGGCAAGCCCATCTGGCTTGTGGCCGATGAACCGTACCGCTTCCTTGCCTATGACGGTGCGGAAGTGCCTTCGGTGCTGCCGCTTTATCCTTACGCCGTGGTCATCAGCTCTTTCTCCAAAAATCTTTCGCTGCCCGGCGAACGCGTGGGCTTTGCCGCCGTTTCACCTCTGTTGCACGAAAAGGCCGAGCTCATGGCCGCTCTCACGCTCACCAACCGAATTCTCGGCTTTGTGAACCCGCCCGTTGTAGGCCAACACATCATGGCCGCCGCCCTGGGCAGCCAGGTTGACCTGAACGTCTACGCCGCCCGCCGCAAGGCCATGGCCGAGGTGCTCAAAAACGCCGGATACGAATTCCAGATGCCTGCAGGCGCGTTTTATTTCTTCCCCAAGGCTCCCGGCGGGGACGATGTGGCCTTTGTGAACAGGCTGGTCGAAGAACGCGTGCTGGCGGTTCCCGGCTCCGGCTTTGGCTGCCCCGGCTACTTCCGTCTGGCATTCTGCGTGGGCGAAGAAGTGATCCGCAAGGCTGCCGACGGCTTTGCCAAGGCCCGCGCCTCCGTAAAATAGCATCGCAGGCAGGCCTACAGACCGATCTCAAACCACCACAGGTAGCAGAAATGACGCACACCCTCTCCGCAACGCCACCGCGCGGCAGGCTTTACGGCCTGATGTCGACGCTCGCATGCTTCCTCCTGCTGGCTGCCGTTCAGGTTTCCGCCAAGGATATCAGCGTGAAGGACGCCGCAAGCCTGTTGCAGAATCCTCCACAGGGGCTGACCATTGTTGATGTGCGCACCCCGGCGGAATTCCGCGAGGGGCACCTTGCAGGCGCTGTCAACATGGACTTTTTCGGCGCATCCTTTGATTCGCAGATACTTGGCCTGCCCAAGGACAAGCCGGTGCTGCTCTATTGCCGCACGGGCAACCGCTCTGCCGGAGCCTACGACGCCATGGAAAAAGAAGGGATAACCAATATCCTTCACATGAATGAAGGCATCACGGGCTGGCAGAAACAAGGCCTGCCACTGCAAAAATAGCGCGCCGCTGTAGCGCAAGCAGCGTTACGGCTGGCACGGATTCTGCTTCTATTCAGGGCGGAGAGGAAGATTTTTCCTCCCCGCCCTTTTTCTTTGCCTAGGCGGATGCGCGACATACGCGCCGCAGGCAAGGCGCGCCGCGCACACGGGCGGCGCAACGCGCATACGTTTTCGCAACAGAAACGTCTTGCCGTTTGGGGTATCGGTTCCGGGCACGGGAAAATTATTCCCCCCGACAGGAGGCAGAGCATGAACTCGTCATTGTTTATCGGCGCCACGGGCATGAAAACGTTGAGTAGCGGCATGAACGTTATCTCAAACAACATCGCCAACGTGAGCACCATCGGGTACAAGCAGCAAAACGCTCTGTTCTCTGACGTTTTTTACGCGCAACAAGGGAACATAGGCGACTCGTGGGATGCGCAGACAAACTCCAAGGTTGCCCTTGGGCAGGTAGGCCAAGGCGTACAGCTGGACGCGGTGCTCACACGGTACAACCAGGGCGCTCTTGAGTCTTCCAATACCGTTACCGATATGGCCATCAGCGGCAAAGGCTTCTTTCAGGTAACGGACAAAACCGGCGAAGAGTATTACACCCGCGCGGGCGACCTCCGGCCCGACAATCAGGGAGTTTGGCGCACACCTGCTGGCATGGCCCTTATGGGGTACAAATACGCCGAGGACGGCACCAAGGGCGGTCTGGCGCAGGTTACGGTTGACAGATTCGCCAAGATGCCCGCCAAGGCCACCACGGCTGTTGATATGCGCTTTAATGTGGGACAGTCCAAAGACACTTCCAGCGACCCCACAAATCCCTATTTCAGCCTCATTGGTCAGTATAATGCCTCCAACGTGCCTCCCATGAACAGTTCCAGCTACGGCTACGGGCAGAGCATTACCCTGTATGGCGCCGACGGCACGGCCCACTCGGCCACAATCTATTTTGACGGCGCGCCTTCCACAACACCCGGAACGACTGTGGAGTACCTCATTGCCTCGGATGTCGATGCCAAGGGCGGCAAGGCCCAGCCCCTGATGGCGGGCACCCTCAGTTTCAATGCTAACGGTGAACTCTCGGGCATGTCGGCATACACCCCCAGCACTGCGGGCAGCACAAACCTTGCGGACTGGAACGCGGCCGCGCTCTCCAAGGACGGCATACCCCAGATGACGGTCAACGGTACGCCTGTCACAGTGAACCTGGGCATCACCGCCAAGAGCGGCTGGCAAAACAGTCCTGGCAATGCTGCCAGCGTGGGTACAGACCCCACGGCACTGGCGAGTATGGGCAACGCCTATACCCGCGCTGCGGATGCCACAACCAACTACACATCTTCCTCTCCTGTGACGCGCACACGCACCCAGGATGGATACGCCGAAGGCACACTGAACAACATCAGCATCAGCGCCGATGGCACGGTGGTGGGCAAGTTTTCCAACAACAAGAGCATGGATCTCTGGCAGATCCCTGTATGCCGTTTCACAAGCGAAGACGGCCTGCGCCGCGAGGGCAACAACCTCTTTGCCGCTACAAAAGATTCCGGCAATATGGAAATGGGCGTTGCGGGTACGGAAAACTACGGCAAGATAAACGCATACAACATTGAAAATTCCAACGTGGACATGTCCCAGGAAATGGTCAACATGATTGTCAACCAGCGCGGCTTTCAGTCCAACAGCAAGGTTGTGACCACGGCAGATCAGATGTTGCAAAAGGCCATGGAACTCAAACGGTAGTCATTGCATGGGCGCAGACCCTTCCTTGGTGTCATGATATTCCGGCCCCGGCATAACCGGGGCCTTTTGTATTTCTGGCAAGATACCGCTGCAAAACTGGCAAACGCAAACCATACTCAAACACTTGGACTATCCGGGCAATCCTTGCTCCGGAGCATTGCTCCGTACCTCCCCATAGGGTACAGTGTTGCTTCCTGTTGTAGATCACCCTGTAAAGAAACACTTTTTTCGCATTTTCCCGCAGGAGAGCACCCCGCATGAGCGTCGCAGCATCCCCCACCAATGGTACCGCTCTCTATGGCGTCACCGGTTGGCCGCTGGCCCAGACACTTTCGCCCCTGTTGCACAATACGGGCTTCCAGACCCTGGGCATCAACGCACTGTACCAGAAATGGGAAGTGCCACCCGAAAAACTGCCCGCCTTTGTGGAAAGTGTTCGCCTGCTTGATATTCGCGGCTGCTCCGTAACCATCCCGCATAAGGTTGGTCTTTTGCCCCTGCTGGACGAAGTCAGCCCCCTTGCACGGCAGGTGGGCGCAGCCAATACCATCTACTGGAAGGGTGACCGCCTTTGCGGCGAAAACACCGATGTGGCCGGATTCATGGCTCCGCTCGCAGATATGCCTCTTGGCGGGGCGGACGTGCTGCTGCTGGGTGCGGGCGGCGCTGCCCGGGCCGTTGCCGCTGGCCTTGCCGCGCCGGACAATGCAAAGCGCCCTGCCAGAATCTTTGTGGCCACGCCTTCCGATAAATCGCACCTGCCGCTGGCCGAAGAATTCGGCCTTACGCCCCTGCTGTGGAAAGACCGTCACGAGCCTCCGACCATGCTGGTGGTCAACACCACCCCCCTTGGCATGCGCGGCAAGGCGGAAGATGATACCCCCTACGATTTCTCGCTGGCGGGGTCACTTCCCGCCAACGGTGCTGCCAAGGCAACACCCCTTGCCTACGATATTGTGTACAACCCCCTCGAAACCCGTTTTCTGCGCGAGGCCCGCGCTGCTGGGCGTTGCTGCATATCGGGCCTTGAAATGTTTTTTGGTCAGGGCGACGCGCAGTTCCGCCTCTGGACGGGGCAGGGGCTGCCGCCCGAATCACGCCGCGCCCTTGAGGACGCCCTTGGGCAACAGCCCCAATAAACCGACATGAAAAGCGAGGCTTCCATGCGAATTCTGGTGCTGCACGGCGTCAATTTGAACATGTTTGGCAAGCGCGACCCCTCACAATATGGCACGGCCACCCTGGCGGACATTGACGCAGCGCTGCAATCGCTTGCTCAGGAATTGGGCGCAACCGTGGAATGCTTTCAGACCAACCACGAGGGCCTGATGGTGGAGCGCATCCACCAGGCGCTTGGTGAGGGTGTTGACGCAGTGGTCATCAATGCGGGCGCATGGACGCACTACAGTTATGCCATTGCTGACGCCCTAGCCATTCTGCCTGTGCCCGTAGTGGAGGTTCACATGTCCAATGTTCACGCGCGCGAGGCGTTCCGGCACCATTCTGTGCTGTCGCCAGTGTGCGCGGGCAGCGTATGCGGATTCGGCGTTGAGAGTTATCTTCTCGGGCTGCGAGCCGCGCAATCGCTGGCGGCTAAAGCCGCAGCCAAAGCGTAGTAAAGACGCAGTATATAATTTGCTGGGGTGTGAGCCTAGATTTTTGACTTTTTCTGCTGTAGCGTTGTAGATAGTCTTGTCACAGCGGCACCCCATCAGCTTCTAACCAGAGAGTTCCCATG
The DNA here is from genome assembly GCF_022508225.1 of Desulfovibrio sp. UIB00. NCBI lineage: Bacteria > Pseudomonadati > Thermodesulfobacteriota > Desulfovibrionia > Desulfovibrionales > Desulfovibrionaceae > Desulfovibrio > Desulfovibrio sp. UIB00. The sequence continues at coordinate 78,919 of NZ_JAETXJ010000007.1, forward strand.
AACGAAGCCATTAACCTGAACCGCCTGCGCGACCCCGCCTTTACGGAGGAAGTGGATGCGCACAGCGGGCAAAAAGTGTCCACCTGCTATCAGTGCGGCAATTGTACTGCCGGCTGTCCCGCAGGGTTCGTTTACGACATGCAGGTCAACCAGATCATGCGGGCGGTACAGTTGGGCTTGAAGGACGCGGTACTTGATTCGCGTTCCATCTGGATGTGCCTGTCCTGTTCCACCTGTAGCCAGCGGTGTCCCAACAACATCGATGTGGCCGGAGTCATGGAGACCCTGCGCCACATGGCCCGCAAGGAAGGCCGCGTGGCCGTTCCCAAGGTGGAGAAATTCTGGTTTTCCTTCCTGGATACGGTGCGTACCTTTGGCCGCACCCACGAAATCGGCACCATGGCACTCTACATGATGCGCTCGCTCCGCGTGTTTACCGATGTTGACCTTGCGCCCGAAGCCCTCAAAAAGGGCAAGCTGGGCCTCAAGCCCCACATTCTGCCGGGCGGGGCAGGGCCGGTTACCCGTATCTTTACGCGCTACAAGGAACGCGCCAAGCGCGAGGGGGTGCGCCCATGAATTTTGCCTACTACCCCGGCTGCTCCGCCAGGGGTTCTTCAAAAGATTACGAAATGTCCACTCAGGCTGTGTGCAAGGCCCTGGACATGAGACTTGTGGATATTCCCGACTGGAACTGCTGCGGCTCCACCCCGGCCCATGCCGTGGATACGGAACTTTCCGCCGCTCTGTGCGTTCGCAATCTTGATATTGCCGCCCAGCAAAAAGCTGAAGTTCTGCTTACCCCATGCCCCAGCTGCCTTTCCAACCTGCGCATGGCTGCCAAGCGCATGGAAAATCCCGCCTTCCGCAGCCGGGTTGACGAGCTGCTGGACGGCCCCTCCGCCAAGCAGTTTCCGCCTGTCACCTCCGTCATGCAGGGCATTGCCGCGCAGATGGAAATGGACGCCATTGCCGCCCGCGTGCGCCAGAGCCTCAAGGGGCTCAAGCTCGTGGCCTACTACGGCTGCCTCATGAGCCGCCCGGCGGAAGTGATGAACTTTGGCGACCCCGAAAATCCCACGCTCATGGAAGAAATGATGTCTGCCTGCGGCGCGGAGATGCTTGATTTTCCGCTCAAGACAGCCTGCTGCGGCGCATCGTTCGGCATTCCCGAACGCCCCATGACAGCCAAAAACTCGGGGCGCATCCTTGATCTGGCAACCCGCCTTGGCGCGGACGCCATCGTAGTGGCCTGTCCTCTCTGCCAGATGAACCTTGACCTGCGCCAGGATCAGGCCAGCGCGGCCATGGACACCAAGTTCCGTATGCCGGTGCTCTACTTCACCCAGATGATGGGCATTGCCTTTGATCTGCCGGAAGAAGAACTGGGCCTGAACAAGCTGTGCGTGAGCCCCAACGGCCTTATCCGCAAACTGGGCGAGCTGCGCCGCGAGGAAGCAGCCAAGCCCGCAGAGCAGAAGGCCAAGGCCGCTGAAGGAGGCAGGTAATGAGAATAGGCGTCTTTATCTGCCACTGCGGCAGCAACATCGCCGGAACTGTCGACTGCGCCCAGGTGGCGGCCATTGCCCGCACCTACCCGGACGTGGTCTATGCCGACGACCCCATGTACACCTGCGCCGAACCGGGGCAGGCGGCCATTGAGGCTGCCATCCACGAGCACAAGCTTGACGGCGTGGTTGTTGCCTCCTGTTCGCCCCGCATGCACGAACCCACCTTCCGCCGCACAGTGGAACGCGCGGGGCTGAACCGCTACATGCTTGAAATGGCCAACATCCGCGAGCATGTTTCGTGGATCGGCAAAGACATGGAAGCCAACACCAACAAGGCTGCCGAACTGGTGCAGCTTGCGGTGGAAAAACTGCGCAACAACAAGCCCCTGCTGGCCAAGAGCTTTGACGTCAACAAGCGCGTGCTTGTCATCGGCGGCGGCGTGGCTGGCATTCAGGCCGCGCTTGACTGCGCCGACGGCGGCATTCAGGTGGTGCTGGTGGAACGCGATGCGACCATCGGCGGCAAGATGGCAAAGCTGGACAAGACCTTCCCCACCGTTGACTGCTCGGCCTGTATTCTCGGCCCCAAGATGGTGGACGTGGCCCAGCACTCCAACATTACGCTCTACGCCTATTCCGAAGTGGAAGACATTTCGGGCTATGTGGGCAACTTTACAGTTAAAATCCGCAAGCGCACCACCTATGTGGACTGGAGCCTGTGCACGGGCTGCGGCGCCTGCACCGAAAAATGCCCGGCCAAGAAAACGCCCGACACCTTCAATGAACTGACGGGCAACACCACGGCCATCACCATTGCCTTTCCGCAGGCCATCCCCAAGAAGGCCGTCATCAATCCGCAGTTCTGCCGCCAGCTTCTCAAGGGCAAGTGCGGCGTGTGCGCCAAGGTGTGCCCCACCGGGGCCATCAAGTACGACATGGAAGATGAAGTCATCACCGAAGAAGTGGGCAGCATTGTTGCCGCCACCGGTTATGACCTCATGGACTGGACCGTGTACAAGGAATACGGCGGCGGCGCGTACCCCGACGTCATCACCTCCCTGCAGTACGAGCGCCTGCTCTCCGCATCCGGCCCCACGGGGGGGCATGTGAAGCGTCCCTCTGACGGCAGGGAACCCAAGAACATCGTCTTTGTGCAGTGCGTCGGCTCGCGCGACAAATCCGTTGGCCGTCCCTACTGCTCCGGCTTCTGCTGCATGTACACGGCCAAGCAGGCCATCCTGACCAAGGATCACATTCCCGATTCCAAGTCCTTTGTCTTCTACATGGACATCCGCGCTCCAGGGAAGATGTACGACGAGTTTACCCGCCGGGCCATGGAAGAATACGGCACGGAATACATCCGTGGCCGCGTGTCGCAGATTTACCCCGACGGCAACGGCCAGATGACGGTCATGGGCGTGGATACCCTGCTGGGCCAGCCCGTGGAAATCAAGGCCGACCTGGTGGTGCTTGCCGTGGGCGTCGAGGCCAGCAAGGGCTCGCCCCAGCTGGCGGAAAAGCTGCGTATCTCCTACGACAGCTACGGCTTCTTCATGGAAAGCCACGTCAAGCTCAAGCCTGTGGAAACCAATACCGCCGGCGTGTATCTGGCGGGCGTGTGCCAGGGGGTCAAGGACATTCCCGCCTCCGTGGCCCAGGGTTCCGCCGCTGCGGCCAAGGTTCTGGCGCTCTTCTCCAAGGACAAGCTTGAAAGCGACCCGCAGATCGCCCAGGTGGACATCCGCCGTTGCGTCAACTGCGGCAAGTGCATCCGCTGCTGCCCCTTTGGAGCCATCAAGGAAGTGGAAATCCGGGGCGAGGGCAAGGCTCAGGTCATCGAGACCGTGTGCCAGGGCTGCGGCCTGTGTACGTCCACCTGTCCGCAGGGGGCCATCCAGCTTTCACACGCTACTGACAACCAGATCCTTGCGGAGGTAAACGCCTTATGCCAGTGCTAAACGGCAAAGAACTGAGAATTGTAGGTTTTCTCTGCAACTGGTGTTCGTATGGCGGTGCGGATACGGCCGGTGTGGCCCGCGCCACCCAGCCAACCGACCTGCGCGTCATCCGTGTTCCCTGCTCGGGCCGCATTGACCCGCTGTTCATCGTCAAGGCGCTGCTCAACGGCGCGGACGGCGTGCTGGTTTCCGGCTGCCACCCGCGCGACTGCCACTATGCCGCAGGCAACTTCTACGCCCGCCGCCGCCTCGAGGTGCTCAAGCAGTTCCTGCCCGTGCTGGGCATTGACGAACGCCGCTTTGAATACACCTGGGTTTCGGCCTCCGAAGGCCAGCGCTGGCAGCAGGTGGTCACGGTCTTTACCGACCGCATCCACAAGCTCGGCCCCGCGCCCAAGCTGGAAGATCCCGAACCGTTGCTCAAAATAGCCGACATGGCGCTGACCTCCCTGCGCTCCCTCGGCACAGGGCAGAACGCCGCCCTTGCCGACCTGAAAGAAGCCATCAAGGCCAAGCTGCCCGAGCTGGACTGCGTGCTCGGCTGGCAGCAGGGCTATGACGCCGCGCATACCGTGCCCCTGTTCATGAAGACCCCCGAGGACGTGGACAAGCTGGTGTGGGGGCCCTTTAACGTCAACAACCCCGCCGTGTACCTGCCCTCGTTCAAGGGCAAGAAGGTGGGCATTGTGGTCAAGGGCTGCGATTCCCGCTCGGTGGTTGAATTGCTGCAAGAAAACCTGATCCGCCGCGAAGATGTGACCATCTTCGCCCTGCCCTGCGAAGGCACGCTGGACATGGCCCGCGTCAATCAGGATCTGGGCCGCTACACCAAGATCGACGGCGTGACCTATGACGAGGCCGGCGTGACCATCACAGCCGACGGCAAGGATCACCGCTTCTGCATGACCGACTACGCCCAGGGCAAATGCTACGGCTGCACCACGCCTTCGGCAGTGCTGGCCGACACCCTGCTTGGTCAGCCCGTCAAGGTGGACGGCGCGCCCAATACCCCGCCGGAACTGGCCCTGCTCGATTCCATGACTCTGGACGAACGGCTCGCCTTCTGGCGCGGCCAGATGGACCGCTGCCTGCGCTGCTACGCCTGCCGCAACGCCTGTCCCATGTGCGTGTGCCGCGACTACTGCGTGTCTGACAGCCGCGACCCGCACTGGATGACGCAGGAAGACAGCGCCAAGGAAAAACTCTTCTTCCAGACCATCCACGCCATGCATCTGGCTGGCCGCTGCACAGGCTGCGGCGAATGCCAGCGCGCCTGCCCCGTGGGCATTCCCATCCTGGCCCTGCGCCAACAGATTGCCCGCGCTGTGGCCCAGCTTTTTGACGGCTACCAGCCCGGCCTCAATCCGGACGAAGTGCCGCCCCTGCTGGGCTATGAAGTGGTTGAAAAGAACATTCATGAGAGGGACTGGAAATGAGCATGATCCGCTTTGTTACCCCTGACGGCTTGCCCGCGTTTCTCGCCTACCTCTCGCAGAATGGCCGCCGTGTCCTTGTGCCGGTAGAAAAGCCCGCCAACAAGCGCTCTGTGGTCTTTGAGCCGTGGCAGGAAGGCAAGCCGTTTACTCTGGAAAAGGCCACCGTGCCCGCCAAGGAAGCCGTGCTGCCCCAGTGCGAAACCCTGGTACGCTACAAAAAAACCAAGGATCCGGAAAACCTCGAGCGCGTCACCATGAGCCTGGACGACAAGCCCGAGGCTCAGCCCACCGTGGTTTTTGCCTGCCGCCCCTGCGATGCGCGGGGCTATGCGGTGCTTGACCGCCCCTACCTTAAAGGGCCTTACGCCGATCCTTACTACAAGGCGCGGCGCGAGCAGCTCACGGTGGTTACGCTCACCTGCGGCAGCGGCTGCAACACCTGCTTCTGCCACTGGGTTGGCGGCGGCCCAACCTCCCCCGAAGGCTCGGACGTGCTCATGACCGAGATCGAGGGCGGCTATGTGCTGCAAGGCATCACGCCCAAGGGCGAGGAGCTGCTGGCTGCGTCTTCCCTCTCGGAAGGGGCCGAACTCTTCCCCAAGGCGGAAGCCGCCCGCAAGGAAGCCTGGGCCAGCCTTGTGCCAGCACCCAATATCAAGAACGCGCCCGAAAAAGTGGCTGCCCGCTTTAACGACACGCAGTTCTGGCAGGATCAGACCGACCGCTGCCTCTCCTGCGGGGCCTGCACCTACTTTTGCCCCACCTGCTACTGCTTCACCATCACCGATGAGGGCGAAGGACTGAGCGAAAAAGGTGGCCGCCGTCTGCGCAGCTGGGACAACTGCATGTCCTCGCTGTTCACCCGCGAGGCCAGCGGCCACAACCCGCGCATGCTCAAGGCATTCCGCATGCGCAACCGCGTTTCGCACAAGTACTCCACCTATCCTGAAAACTGGGGTTCGTTCTCGTGCAGCGGCTGCGGCCGTTGCATCAGCAATTGCCCCGTCTGCCTGGACATCCGCTCCATCGTGCTGGCCGCCATTGAAGACGGCAACGATGACAAGAAGTCCACGGACAAGTAGGAGCAGACATGGCAACCAAGAAAACTACCGGCAAAGCCACCACTCCCAAGACTGAGTCCAAAAATACCGCCGCGCCTGAAAAGGCCGCTGCAAAGGCAGAACCCGCTGTGGATACCAAGCCAACTGCCGCCTCCAAGCCAGCCGCCAAGCCGGGCCTCAAGCCCGCGCCCGACGGCGGCATGCTGCGCGAAATCACGGCCCGTCCCATGATGCAGGGCAACCCCTACCTGCCCATGCCCGCCACCGTGGCCGAAGTCATACAGGAAACCGGCAACATCAAGACCCTGCGCGTGGTGCTGGACGATGAAGCCGCCATGAAGTCCTTTACCTACGAACCCGGCCAGGTGGGCCAGATCTCTGTATTCGGCGCTGGCGAATCCACCTTTGTCATCAACTCGCCGCCGTCGCAGAAGAACTACCTCCAGTTCTCCGTCATGCAGGCGGGCGAAGTGACCTCGGCCATCCACAGGCTCTCGCCCGGCGACAAGGTGGGCGTACGCGCCCCTCTGGGTAATTACTTTCCCTACGCCGACTGGAAGGGCAAGGACATCTTCTTTGTGGGCGGCGGCATCGGCATGGCGCCCATCCGTACCATCATGCTGCACGTGCTGGAACACCGCGCCGATTTCGGCAAGGTGAGCCTGCTCTACGGTGCACGCTCCCCGCGCGACATGGCCTTCAGCTATGAAACAGAAGACTGGCTGCGCCGCGATGATCTGGACTGCACCCTGTGCATCGACGCGCCCTTTGACGGCTGGCCGCACAAGGTGGGCCTGATCCCCAATGTGCTGCTGGAACTGAACCCCGACCCCAAAAACTGCGTGGCCGTGCTCTGCGGCCCGCCCATCATGATCAAGTTCACGGTGCAGGCCCTGCAAAAACTCAATTTTGCGCCTGAAAACATCGTGACCACGCTTGAAAAGCGCATGAAGTGCGGCGTCGGCATCTGCGGGCGCTGCAACATCGGCGGCCGCTACGTCTGCGTGGACGGCCCCGTGTTCACCTGGCAGGAATTGCAGGATCTGCCGCCGGAACTGTAAAATTCCACGGCATTCAGCATACGTCTGTTTGCGGGAGGTTCCCTTGTGATTGCCCCAGGGCAGCCATAACGGAGCCTCCTTTTTTTGCCCCAGCGCAGTTCGGCCTGCACACTCGCGCATACCACTGAACCATGCCGATTTTGCCATTGCACGTGCATTCAGCGGCAGTTGACAGGACGGGCGCAGTGGGTCAAGGAAGTACAACGCTTTCTTCAAGGGAGTATTCATGAAAAAAACGCTGATTCTCTGTTGTCTGATGCTTGGGCTGCCCGTGGCTGCTCAGGCCAGCAACGACAAGATTGATCCTTCCACCTATATCTGCGCCGAATTCATCACTCAGCCCATGACTGATGGAGGTCAGCCGCCCATATTTGAAGGCCTGCAGATTGATGGCTATGTGAGTGCCACGATGGGCAACCCCATTGCAGACCCGGAGACCCTCGCCCCCATGCTGGGCCAGGCTTACGGAGCCTGCCAGGTTGACCCCACCAAGAAGGTCGCCGCCGTTTGGCAGGAAGCCCGCAAGACTTTTCCTGTTGATACAGCGAGCACATGGCGCGCAGACAAGACCCTGTGCAAGGATTACACCGCCAACCCCGATGACGGCAGCGGCTTTGTAATCTGGCTTGACGGCTACAACCGGGGCAAGAGCGGCAAGCCCGCTTCCGTGCTTGTCAACGATGACGCGCTCAAAGCCTACCTTGACGCTTGCAGCAAAAAATCTGATTCCCTCATGCTGGACGTATTGGCTGAAAGCGCCAAGTAGCCCAATCCCGCCACAAAAATTTGAAGGCCGCAGATTGCAAAATCTGCGGCCTTTGCACTTGAGAAAAGGCAAGTACAGAGCATGTTGATTGGAAACATTACCTCCGCATGAAGGCGGTACAATGCCAAGACTGCTCTAAAAAATAACCATGTAGAGCGGAATGGTGATCATGGAAAGCAACGTCGTCAGGCTGACGGCCTGCGCCCCAAATTCCGGGTCTGTATGGTAGTGAGCACTCAAAATAGCCGCCTGGGCCATCACCGGCAGGGAAGCCTGGATGATAAAAACCTTGCCCATAAGCGCAGGCACCGGGAAGAAATAGAGCAGGCCAGTCATCACCAACGGGCCAAGCATCATGCGCCCCAGCGCCAGCAGGACCATATCCTTGCCAATCTTGATGCTGCGCAATCCCATGTCGTAGATGGAAATACCAATAAAAATCATGGCCAGCGGCGTAGTGAGATTGCCCAGTGAACGGGCAACGTTTTGCAAAAATTCGGGCAGTTCAACGCCCAGCATTGTCAGAATCAATCCCGTGATAAATCCCATGAACGGAGGGGAAAACACTTGCCTGACCCTGGTGAGCAGGGGGATTTTTCCTCTGTTTTCAGTAATATCGCATGTGATGGAGTAGACCCCCACAGTCCAGAAAAAAACTGTGCTGGCGGCATAGTACAGCAACACATAGGGAATGGAACTTTCGCCGAACAGGGCCAGATTAACAGGAATACCAATAAAAATTGTGTTTGAATTGGCCACGCTGGCGCAGAACAGGCCAAAATGCTGCCTTTTGACGCGAGCCAGCTTGGCAAGCGCAATGGCCAACGCAAAGGTGAGGGTCACAGAGCCCAACGGCAGCAGCGCCCCCTTTGCCAGCATGATCAGATCGTCCCGATGGAACGAGTGCATGATGGTGTACATGAGAAAGGGCGGCAGGGCGATCTGGGTGATCAGACGCGGCAGAACAATACGGGTTTCCGCGCCAAACCAGTTGCGCGCCGCCAGCATGAACCCCACAAAACCAAGCAGCATCAGCCCGAATACACCGCCCAGCGCATGCAAAAACGCCATGTCTCTTTATCCTTTCAAATAACCATTTCGCAATATTGGCCCAGGGGCCAGAAAACCCCCACGTGCCAAAAACAAATTCGGCTCGTGGGGGTTTTGAATCATTTCGACAAGTTACTTAAATTTCCTTGTAACGCCCGCCATTGGCAGCAGAGCTGACCAGATAGGCATAACGCCGCAGCACCGGGTAAGGGCAATCCTTCTTGGGCACCACAAGGGCGGCGCGCCGCTTGGCAAGCTCGGCCTCGTCCACAAGCAGGTCCAGCTTGCGGTTGGGAATGTCGATATGGATGGTATCGCCTTCGTGCACAAGAGCGATAACACCACCGTCCGCCGCTTCGGGCGAAATGTGCCCTATGGCCGCGCCATTGGTGCCGCCGGAGAAACGGCCGTCCGTCAGCAGGGCAACATCCTTGCCAAGGCCCATGCCTGTGATGGCCGCTGTGGGCGAGAGCATTTCGCGCATGCCGGGGCCGCCGCGCGGGCCTTCGTAGCGGATCACAACGCCGTCCCCGGCCTTGATCTTGCCGTCAAGAATGGCCTTCATGGCGTCTTCTTCCGACTCAAACACGCGGGCCGTGACGTCGCGGCACATCATTTCCGGAGCAACCGCAGACTGCTTGACCACAGCGCCCTCGGGGGCCAGGCTGCCACGCAGGATGGCAATGCCGCCCTGCTTGGAATAGGGATTCTCAACACTGCGGATCACTTCAGGGTTCATGACGCGGGCGTTCATGTCCTTAAGGTTTTCGCCCACGGTCTTGCCCGTGGCGGTCATGCAGTCCTTGTTGATGAGGCCCAGCTTATCCAGCTCGGTCATGACGGCAGGGATGCCGCCCGCGTTGTCCAGATCAACCATGTAATGCTTGCCCGCCGGGGAAAGCTTGCACAGATTGGGGCTCTTTTTGCTGACTTCGTCAAAAATTTCCAGGCCAAGCTTCAATCCGGCCTCGCCGAACACGGCGGGCAGGTGCAGCACGGTGTTGGTGGAGCAGCCAAGGGCCATATCCACGGCAACGGCGTTAGCAACGGACTTGGGCGTTACGATGTCCAGCGGGCGGATGTTCTTGCGCAGCAGATCCATAACCCGCATGCCCGCCGTTTTGGCAAGGCGGATGCGCGCGCCGCTCACAGCGGGGATGGTGCCGTTGCCGGGCAGGGCCACGCCGATGGTTTCAGACAGACAGTTCATGGAATTGGCCGTGAACATGCCCGCGCAAGCGCCGCAGCCGGGACAGGCGCGTTCTGCCATGTATTCCAGTTCTTCTTCGGTCATAGCGCCGCTGCGCACCTTGCCCACAGCTTCAAACACGGTGATGAGATCGCCGCGCTTGCCGGGGCCTATGTCCCCGGGCAGCATGGGGCCGCCGGAAACCAGCACCGAGGGAATGTTCAGGCGCATCATGGCCATGAGCATACCGGGAACGCACTTGTCGCAGTTGGGAATGAACACCAGAGCGTCAAAGGCGTGACCGCGCGCCATAATTTCAATGGAATCCGCGATGAATTCACGCGAGGGCAGAGAAAAACGCATGCCTTCATGGTTCATGGCCAGACCGTCGCACACGGCAATAGCCGGGAACTGCAGCGGCGTACCGCCCGACATACGTACACCGGCCTTGACCGCGTCGGCCAGGCTGTTCAGGTGCATATGCCCGGGAACGACCTCGCTGGCGGCGTTCACAATGCCTACCAAGGGGCGTTCCATTTCTTCTCTGGTAAGGCCCAGAGCATAGAGCAGGGAGCGGTGGGGGGCTTTTTCCAGCCCGGACTTCATTTTTTTGCTGCGTGCTTCATCATCCATGACGGTATCCTTATGGTATGAACAACAAACATTCCTCTTGCGCCCGCAATCGGAATGAGAATGGTACGGTAATTTTTTACGCCCGTAAACACGCCATAGCCGCTCCTGCCTGAGTGGCGCGCCACAACCGGACGTTGTATAATCCCACGCTGAACAGGTATTTTTTCTGCACTGCCCTCAGCCACTTGAGCGCGCCGCCGAAGTGAGCTAATTTCCCGGCATGCAAAGCTCTACCCCAACCCTGGCCCGCCGCTACATATTCAAGCTCGTGGCCAACATCGCCTCCGTCCCGGTCTACCTTGTCATGGAGGCCATTCTGCCCCGCGCTCTCGGGCCGCAGATGTACGGCAATTACAGCTTTGCCACCAACCTGTTCCAGCAGCTTTCCGGCTTTCTGGATATGGGAACCTCCACCTGCTTTTACAATTCCCTCTCGCGCCGTCAGGCAGAGACCGGCCTCATTGGCTTTTACATGCGCGCCACAGCGGCGGTATTCGCCATTATTTTGCTGGCCGCAGGCCTGCTGCAGATTCCTGCAGCTGGCGAGTTGCTCATGCCAGATGTGCCCCTCTGGCTCGCGCCGCTGGCAGCCCTGTGGGCTTTTCTGACATGGTGGGGCCGTGTGTTGCGCTCCATGAACGATGCCGTGGGCGCGACTGTTTCTTCCGAAATGGTGCGCACCGTTGTTTCGCTGTTTACGGTGGGCTTGCTGGGGCTCATGTTCTGGGCCGACTGGCTGAACATCCACACGCTCTTTGCCCAGCAATACCTCATGCTGGGGGCAACGGCCCTTGGCTACTGGCTGGTTACGCGCACCTACTGGCGGCAGGCGGGCATTCCTCTGCACTTCCGGCTCACGCCTGAGCAGACGCGCGCCTATGGGCGGGAGTTTTTCAATTATAGCCACCCGCTGTTTGTGCAGGCCCTGCTTTCCTTTTTGCTCCTCACAGCCGAGCGCTGGCTGCTGCAATGGTTTGACGGCAGCGTGGAGCAGGGCTTTTTTGCCCTTTCCCAAAAAGTCAGCATGGCCTGCTTTCTTTTTGTTTCAGCCATGACGCCTCTGGTCATGCGCGAGCTTTCCATCGCCTGGGGCAACAATGACCGTGAGGCCATGGGCCGCCTGCTCACGCGTTTTGCCCCGCTGCTCTACGTGGTGGCTGCCTATTTTTCGTGCTTTACGCTGGCCGAAGGTTCCGCCCTGGTGAATTTTTTCGGTGGCGCGCAGTTTGCCGCTGCGACCCTTCCTGTACAGATCATGGCGCTCTACCCCCTGCATCAGGCCTATGGGCAGCTTGCGGGATCGGTTTTTCACGCCACGGGCCGTACCAAGGTGCTGCGCAATATGGCGGCGCTGGAATGCATTTACGGTTTCAGCACGGCGTGGTTTCTGCTTGCGCCGCCCGAATATTTCGGGCTTGGCCTCGGTGCCGTGGGACTGGCGATCAAAACCGTGTGCGTACAGGTCATCACCGTCAACGTCTATCTTTGGCTGGCCTCGCGCTTTATACCCCTCAAGTTTTGGCGCAACGTGGCCCACCAGATATGGAGCCTAGCAGTTCTGCTGCTGCTGGCCTTTGGCTGCCGCCAGCTTACGCTCTATCTTGGCATTGGCGATGTGGATTCCCTGCCGCGTTTTCTTGTTTCCGGCGTCATCTACACTGCGGCTATCGGCCTGCTCTGCCTGAGCATGCCTGCGGTCATGGGTTTTTCACGGCAGGAATTGCGCGAAGTATTCATCCGGTTCAGCAAATCCAGGTCACACGGCTAACACCCCACCGACTAAATAGAAAGGCCGGACTGAGGTCTGCTCCCCGTCAAGAGTGCAGGCCCAAAAGGCCAGGACGAATAATCAAACGGCCAGCTTTTTCCAAAATTCTATTGGAGAGAGCTGGCCGAGCCTTTTTTAAGATATCTTCGTAGTATAAAAACGTATGTGTTCTTCTAGCAGAACGACGGTTTCTGCTAGCTGCACACCTCTTCCCTGTCACCGCTTCGGTTAGTTTTTGTGGGACAGATAGCTATGGTAGCAATTTGTATGGGTTAATCTTTGCCGTCTGGTAGTGCCTGCTTCATGCAGGTTTAAAGTCCTACCCATTGGCGATGGTTGCTATGGGGTGTTTCTTGCGTTTGGTAAGTGCACTAAAAATAAAGTAATACAGGAGTAAGCTGTTTTCAGGCTTCATATTTCATGGCTTCCACATTGCAAGAAGCGGCAAAATTCAGGTAAACTTTTTTAAAAAAATGTCGTTAGGGAGATGAGGAGTACCAAACTGTGCGCAAGTGAGGTGTCGGAATGGACTTTTTTGATGATATTTTGACAGCCACATATTTAAAGAAGGCCAGCTTGAGCCTTCTGCTGGATAGTTTGCCGCAGTCAGTGCCCCCAACGTACACATCCGGCAAAGAAATGCTTGCCGCAGCGTTGACCGGGCGAATCAGGACTGATGCATCCATGCTGCGGCAAGGGGCGAAAAATGCAACGGAAGGGGCAAATATAGCCACGCTGATCGCAACGTCCACATCCACGGTGCGCGACAACCTGAACCAGATGTTAACTCTTGCCCAAGAGGTAAAGGCCGATCCCACCAAGGGCAGCGCCAACGGCGCTGCGTTTACAGCCCTTGCCGGAGAGCTCTCGTCAGTTGTTTCTGGCACAAAATACAATAATATTTCTTTGTTAGACAAAACTGGCTGGACGAATGACAGTCGTCTTACAATCAGCGGCGATGGAAAGTCCTCGACCTTCAAACTACAGCTGGGATACGGCAGCTCAACCTTTACTCTAAACGATTTGTCGTATCTTAATTACCTGAAGAGTGTTGATTTAAGCAGCGGATCACTTAATATAGATGCGCTTATCAGTGATCTTTCAGCACAAATAAATACAGTTGATGTGATATATAGTAAGAATAATTCGCTGTCAGGGTCTTACAAAAGCGAGGCAAATGTCCTGGTGGAGCAGGCAGACATTCTGAATAAGGCCGCGCAGGATGCGATGCCGAGTGAGGAAGACCCTCTTTTGCGGGATATTGGCAGTATTATTTCCACAACATCCTGAGCACTGTTGTTGTGCAAATCTCTTCGGGGCTTGCATCGGTTTATATCCCGGCAATGCTCCCACTCACCAACATTTCGGATTTTTTTGCATTTCTCCCCGCGCAATAACCACTAACACTGAACCTTATTGAAAGGCGTCACAAGCGGCTCTTGCACATGTTCCGCCTGTGACGCTTTTTTATGTTGTCTACATGATGGGGAGCATTGCAGCGCAGCGTGGGTCCCTTTATAGCGCGAGCCACTCAGAATGGGGCACAAAATCCAGCCCCGGACTTTACACTGCCGCATCAAGCAGCAGATTGTCCCTATGGATCACCTCGGGGTAGTGCGCATCGCCCAGAATGGCTGCGACCTCGTGCCTTTTCAGGCCCATAATTTTTTTCAGGTCTGAAGTGCTGTAGTTGGAGAGCCCCACGCCGAGGCTTTGCCCTTCGTGCAGCACACGCACCAGCCCGCCCTGCTGAAAGCTGCCCTCAACGCGAAACACGCCGCCGGGCAAAAGGCTGCCGCCCTTGTGCAGCAGGGCCTTGGCCGCGCCTGCGTCCACATGCACGCTGCCCGCCGGGTCTGACTGATAGGCCAGCCAGAATTTACGGCGCGGTATGGCATGCCGCGCAGGGCAAACCCATGTGCCGCCCGCAAAGGGTTCAAGCCCCTGCGGAGCCGGACAAATACCGCTGGCGGCAAAGGCCCGCGTGATGATCTCCGGCTCGCGCCCAGGCAAAATCAGCGTGGGCACACCAATCTGCGCGGCGCGGCGGGCCGCCAGCAGCTTGGAATACATGCCGCCGGTGCCTACGGAAGTCTTGCCGCCGCAAAGCTGACCCAGATCAAGGGCCGCCACGTCATCGATATGATCCATGATGGGGGCGTTGGGGTCCTTTTGCGGATCTGCAGCCAGAACGCCCGAGGCGGACGTGAGATTGATAAACAGATCCGCCCCGGTCAGATTGACCAAAAGGCTTGCAAGGCAGTCGTTATCGCCGAACTTCAGTTCGCTGATGGACACCGTGTCGTTTTCGTTGACAATGGGCAGCACGCCCCATTCCAACAGTTCGGCAAAGGTATTGCGGGCATTGAGGAAGCGCTGACGCGCGCGCAGGTCATCGCGGGTCAGCAGAACCTGGGCGGTGGGCATGCGGTGGGCCAGAAAAACCTTGTCCCAGCTCTGCATAAGCTGCCCCTGCCCCACTGCTGCCGCAGCCTGACGCGCCGCGAGGCCCGTGGTCTCAACCACATGCCCACGCGTGGCAAGCGCCGCCCGCCCAGCGGCCACAGCACCGGAAGAAACCAGCACCAGACGGCGCGGCTCCGCTCCCCCTGCGCTACCGGATGCGGCATCAGCCGCTGGCAGCAGATTGCGCAGGCGCGCCAGCTGCCCAGCCAGATTTTCCAGTACGGGCATGCTCAGGCCCTGGGCATCGGTGAGTACGGCGCTGCCTACCTTGACGACCACCACCCGCGCCTGGGCAAGCACCCGTGCGCGTTCCTGCCGCCAGTCTTCCGTCGGCGCTGTCATATATGCTCCACAGACCGCTACTCGCGGGTATAGATCACTTCAATTTCGGGGAAGTCCTCTTCCTCATCGCCGTCTGTATCGGCAAAATGCAGAATAGGCGCGTGGCTGGCGGTTTCGTCACGCATGCGCCAAAGCTCTTCCACCAAGGGCTCAACGTCGATATTGTCCCTCGCGGAAATAAAGAAGATATTGCGGCCATCGGCCTTGGCTCTGCTTTTCAGTTCTTCCAGGCGTTCAGGGCTGATGAGGTCGATCTTGTTGACCACCTCGATCTGCTGCCTCTCGCCCAATTCTTCGTCAAAGCGGCGCAGTTCTTCATTGATGAGGTTAAAGCCCGCCCAGGGATCATCCTCGCCCACATCCTCCACGCTGAGAATATGCACAAGAAAACGTGTGCGCTCCACATGCTTGAGAAAACGCAGTCCAAGGCCCTGGCCTTCGTGCGCGCCTTCAATGAGGCCGGGGATGTCGGCAATGACCATGCGCCTGTCGGGATCCACTTCGTCAATCATCACGCCGAGGTTGGGCGTGAGCGTGGTGAAGGGATAGGCCGCGATCTTGGGACGCGCCGCCGAAACCTGCGAAATAAAGGTGGATTTGCCCGCATTGGGCAAGCCCAACAGACCGGCATCGGCCAGAATCTTCAGTTCAAGGCGCAGATTTTTTTCTTCGCCTGGTTCGCCGGGCTGGCAAAAACGCGGGGCGCGCATGGTGGAAGACTTGAAATGTTCGTTGCCCTTGCCACCGCGTCCTCCGCGCGCAACCATCACTTCCGCTTCAGGATCGCTGAGGTCGGCCAACAGCTCTTCACCATCCGGGCCTTCAACAAAAACAAGCGTGCCCACCGGCAGGTGCAGCACCATGTCTTCACCTTTTTTGCCGTCGCACTGGCTGCCCTCGCCGGGGCGACCATTGCGGGCCTCATAAAGGCGCTTGAGGCGAAAATCGTACAAAGACAGCAAACGGCCATCGGCTTTCAGCAGCACAGAACCGCCGTCACCACCGTTGCCGCCGTCCGGGCCGCCGCGCGGCACAAATTTTTCGCGCCGAAAAGACAAACAACCGTGCCCGCCCTTACCGGCGCGCACCTGAATTCGAGCTTCATCTACAAATCGCATGGGATATCCTTGCGGTCAGTCCGCGCGGCTGCGCCTGCAATGCTGGCGCTCGCCGTAATGTATAAGGGGCTGCCGTTCCGAAAAACCGCGCAAATTTTGCAGCAATGCAGGTCAGCGCCATGCGGCAAACACCTGCTTGCCCTACGCTGCCTGCTTTTCGGTCTGTGGCCTTGCGCCACACATACCCCAGCACAAACACCGAGAGGGAAGAAGCCTCGCGGCCCCTTCCCTCATCGGCAAATTCCACGCGGCCGCTTAGTCGGCGGCCGCCTCCACATGCACGCGCGTGTGAACGCGACGTTTGCGGATATACTTCTCAAAGCGCACAACGCCGGCCACTTTGGCGAACAGGGTAAAATCCCTGCCCATGCCCACGTTCACACCGGGGTAAACGGTAGTGCCGAGCTGACGCACCAGAATATTGCCAGCCAGAACGCTCTGACCGCCAAAACGCTTTACGCCGCGGCGTTGGCCTTCACTGTCGCGACCGTTGCGCGAAGAGCCGCCTGCTTTCTTATGTGCCATGGTAGCCTCCCTGGGGCGCCGACCCTGTGGACCGGCGGGGCAAAATAAATATCTTTCAACGCGCCCTGCACAAGTACAGAGCTATTGGCAGACCATGCCCGCGGCCTGCCGAACCTCAGCTAAAGCCGGGTTCTAGGCGTTGATGCTCTTAACGCGAATGGTGGTGTAATCCTGGCGGTGACCGCGCAGCTTGCGCGAGTCATTGCGACGCCAGCGCTTGAACACCTTGATCTTGGGTCCGCGCCCGTGATCCACCACTTCCGCCATAACGGCGGCCCCGGCAAGATAGGGAGCGCCGACTTTGCATTCAGCGCCGCCGACCATCAGCACCTTGTCCAGGGAAATTTCGCTTCCGGCCTGAACCGCAAGCTTTTCCACAACTACTTTAGAACCTTCTTCGACGCGGTACTGTTTTCCGCCGGTCTCGATAATCGCGTACATATCAACCTCCAAAAAGAGAAAGGCATATTTGCCCCACAGGCCGACAAATGTCAAGCGCGTTTTGCAGAATTTTTTTGCAAAACTCGCTACAACAGTCCGCGACTTGCGCGAGTGGCGAGAATACACAACTCCATAGCGGGGAGCAATGCCTTTCTGCACCCAGCCACGCGCCGTCTGCCCTCTTCCTTCATGCTGCGGCTCTTGCGCAGCCACAAGCCTGCTGCTATCTCTGAGCCGCATGAACACAGCCCCCACACACCTCACGCTTGACATCACCGCCCTTTCGCACGATGGGCGCGGCATTGCACGCCTTGCCCCAGAGGACGACCGATCCAGCAAGGGCACTGTTGTATTTGTGGCAAATGCCTTGCCAGGCCAGCGGGTGAACGCACGAGTGCTGCGGCGCAAGCCTTCCTTTATAGAAGCCAACGCTGCGACCCTGCTCAGCCAGTCGCCGGACGCCATTGATCCCATCTGCCCCCACCATGCCGAGTGCGGCGGCTGCCCGCTGCAAACCATGCCCTATGACCAACAGCTATACTGGAAGCGCACTCTGGCGGTGGACGCCCTCACGCGCATTGGCAAGTTTGACCGGGATCTGATTGAAGCAATGTTCCCGCCCGCCACAGGCTCCCCCGCACTGACGCGGTTTCGCAATAAAATGGAATTCGCCTTCGGGCACGACACGAACAACAAGGCCGATCTGAAACTTGGCCTGCGCCGCCGCAATGGCCGCGATGTTGTGGCCGTGCCCCACTGCGCCCTCATGCCGCCCGAGGCGCTGCAAATAGTAAGTCTGGTGGGCAAGCTGGCGACTGAAAGCGGCTTTGCCGCCTACGCAGCGCCCGATTCCAGGCAATGCCCCCCCATTCGCCCCACGCACAGCCAGCAAAAGCAGGGGCGCCGTGGCGGCTTTGCTCGGCGCGCCCCGCGCGACCATGCGGTCCCGGTTCACGATATCGCAGACAATGGCTTCTGGCGTTTTTTTGTGCTGCGGCGCGGCCTTGCAGCGGACATGCGTACACCACGCTGGTGGGCCTTGTGCATCACAAGCCCTGGCGACGCCCCGCAGCGCGCTGCCGTGAGAATGCTCGCCAGGGAGGTTCTGGCGGCATTCCCCCAGTTGGCGGCCTTTATCCATGAAGAACGCGCCACCGCCGATGCCTTTGCTTTTGGCGAAAAACGTGTGCAGACTCTGGACGATACTGGCCGGGAAAATCCCTCGGCCGCACGGTTGTTTCTGCCCCTCGCTGGCATGAGCTTTACCCTTGATGCGGCTTCATTCTTTCAGGTGAATACCGGCGGGGCGCAGGCGCTTGCGCAGGCGGCACAGCGCATTCTTTTGGCTGACAGCCCGGCGGAGAGTCATCAGGACGCCCGCCCCAGAGGTCTGCTCGATCTTTATTGCGGCGTTGGCGCTCCGGGCCTGTTGCTGGCGCGCAACTATTCCGCCCTGCTGGGTCTGGAGCAGGACAGCCGGGCCGTGAAGCTTGCCGCCATAAATGCCCGGGCCAATGACATCAATTACTGCCAGTATGAGGCAGGGGATGCGGCGTACCGCCTTGAGCACCTTGCGCCTCTGGAACCTGCAAGCCGCTGGCTGGCAGCCGGTTTTGACGAGTCAGCCCGCATTCCGCAGGCAACAGACGCTCTCGCAGATCCGCCCAGGGCCGGGCTTTCGCCGCGTGCGCTGGATGCGCTCATGCAGATCGCGCCAGACAGAATCCTTTATATATCATGCAACCCTGCTACGCTTGCACGAGACGCCGCACAGCTACGCCACAAATATTCCCTGGAGCGGCTTGAAGCCGTTGATCTTTTTCCCCACACGCCGCACCTTGAGTGCCTGAGCCTCTGGCGCAGACTCGACTGAGCAGTTGGCAGACATTTTTTGCATATTTGCAAGAGCCGATTTTTGGTATCAACAGCCAGTTTTCCGCGCCTGTGGCCTCTAAGGAATGCAGCGTAATCACAAGTTTCCGCCCAAAGTCATTGACGCGTCGGGTCGCCTGTGATAATTTGAACAGCGTTAAGGGGACCATGACGCTTACAGGTTCCAGCCACGTGCGCGGAGGCCTTATGTCGTTCAAGGATTTTCTTAAGCAACAGCAAACCGGTATGGAAGCCATGGCCAACACAGGGGTCATCGGTCTGCATCTGGTAAGTGGCCCCGCAGTGGGTTTTGCCATAGGTTATGGCATTGACCACTGGCTTGGCACCAGCCCCTGGGGCAAGCTGGTTTTTCTGTTCATCGGCATTGCGGCGGGTTTTTTGAACGTGTATCGCGACACTCAGGCTCTGCTGCGCAAAATGGCGGCGCAGGACGCCCGCCGGAAAGGCCTTGTGCCGGAACAGCAAAACGAAACGCCCCCAACGGGGCAAGGCAAAACAAACAGCCGTGCGCAGACTGAAACAGATGATACACAGCCTTGACGCCTGGCTTTGGCGGCGCGGCATAGATCACCCGGCCATCCGTGTTTTGCTGCGTAACGAAATTTTGCTCGCCGTGTGCAGTCTTTTGATCGGCGGGCTGGCCTTTACGGTCACACCCTGGTTTTTCTGGTTTGGAGTGGGCCTGACCATCATGGCCTGGACTTTTTGGGGATTGGCGCGCTTTTTTCTGCGCAAAGGCCTTGGGGATTACAGCACGGCCTTTTTGCGCATAGTACTGGTGCGCTGGATGGGCCGGATGGTTATAATCGGCGCGCTTCTCTATGTTTCGCTGATTGTCTATCAAGCCCCTGTTTTCGCCATAGTAGGCGGCATGGCCGCAGCCGGAGCTTGCGCTCTGGCAAGTTATGCCATGGCAGCGCGTGGACCGCGACGCCGGGCAGACTAAACCAAGGGCCTGACTGCCTGACCGGGGCAATCAGCCGCAGCACGGCAGGGCAAAGGCCCAAGGCCGCAAATTTTGGGGAATGGCCCGCACGGGTCTAACATTAACGCCGCGCTTTGGCGCGTACTCACCAGGAGGCATGGCTCATGGCAGGTGGTTTGCCGCATCCGGTATTGCTCTCCACATTTATGGGCATGGACGAGATCGCCATCGGTGGAACGATGGTGGAATTCAAACATGTGTTCTACTCCTGGGTCTGTATGGCCATTCTGTTCACCGTAGCGTTGATCATGCGCCGTCGGCTGACCATGGTTCCCGGAGGTTTGCAAAACTTTTTTGAAGCCTTGGTGGATACCATCGAGAACTTCATCCTAGCCACCATGGGTGAGCATGGACGCAAGTTCGTTGGCCTCCTGGCTGGCATGTTCATCTACATCTTCGGCATGAACCTCATGGGTCTTGTGCCCGGCTTTGACGCTCCTACAGCCAACCTCAACACCACCGTGTGCATGGCGGTGTTTGTGCTTGTGTTCTACAACGCCGTAGGTCTGATCCGCTGGAAGGCGCACTACATCCACCACTTTACCGGCCCCTCCAAGGTGCTCATTCCGCTCATGTTTCCTCTTGAAGTGGTTTCGCACCTTTCGCGCCCGGTTTCGCTTTCTCTCCGTCTTTTCGGCAACATCCGCGGTGAAGAAATCGTTATGGTGCTGTTCTTCGTAATGGCTCCCATACTCGGCACCCTGCCCATCTACGCTCTCTTCCTTTTGGGCAAGACCATGCAGGCTTTCGTGTTCTTCATGCTGACCATGTTCTACATCAAGGGCGCGCTTGAAGCTCCCGAGCATTAGGCCGATGGCCACGGGCTGCCTGCGGCCCGCCGAATAAACATCGGCAAATTGCGGGACGTTACACACGACACATAGTGGGGAATGGTCGATAACGACCCAACAATACAACAGTGCAAGGAGTGTCTCATGCGTAAGTTTCTGATGATCGCCCTGAACACCGTGGCCCTTCTCGGCATGGCCACCATGGCTTTTGCTGCCAACCAGCTCGACGCCTCGGCTCTGGGCTACACCTGCCTGGCCGCCGCCCTTGGCATCGGCATTGCCGCTTTCGGTTGCGGCATCGGCATGGGTCTTGGTCTGAAGGGCGCCTGCGAAGGCGTTGCCCGCAACCCTGACGTGAGCGGCAAGATCACCGGTACCATGATTCTGGCCTTCGCCTTCATCGAATCGCTGGCCATTTACGCCCTGGTTATCAGCTTCATTCTGCTGTACGCCAACCCCTACGCGTAAGTCCGGATCACATTGACAAATAAAAAAGGCGGCCTTGGGCCGCCTTTTTTATTTGTCACGCACGTGTACATGCCAGCGTCAGAAGTTGCAGGTGTGCTACAAGCAAGACCTCATGCAACAAAATTTCACTACCCACCTGTCAACAACAGCAAAGATAGCGACGATAAAGTGTTGCCCGTACCGCGCTTCTGGCAAAAAAAATCAAGCATTGCTGAGCACGCTCATCCACATGAACAAGATTGTTAAATAGAGTACGGCCTTCAACTACAGTGCAGCAAATACCTTTCACCTAGTCAGCATTCAGCAAGCAATATAAGAGGCTTAACCTTTGTTAACTTTTATGGTATTGATTATGTCCTACATCGTCTTTTGCGCATAACATACTGAAATAACAGATGGCGAACGTTCGCCGCTGTGTTAGCTGCAACTTGCTAAGTGGTGAAATAAATTTTATCAAAAAAGTCAGCAGGAAAAAGCCAAGGCAACGTTTCACCGCCCTTGATTCCAGCTGAACTTTGCAGGCATAATATTCTTCATTCCCTGCTATTTAGCGAAGTTGCCTGCCATGCGCGCCATGTATTCACAAAGCTTGCGCCTGTGTGTATTTCTGCTATAAAATCAAATTCACAAAGTTTGTAACAACAAGACACGCTTGGCATCCCAGAAGGTACATCATGGTCAACCCACCCAAAAGCAAACACATCCCCCGCGCGACTATCCAGCGCCTTGCCACATATGTTCAGGTGCTGGAAAATTTCGCACGTGACAGTGTCGAAGTCATTTCATCAAACCCCCTTGCAGAAGCTTGCGGCGTCAACGGCTCGCAGGTGCGCAAAGACCTTGCTTACTTCGGGGAATTCGGCATCCGTGGCGTTGGCTATCATGTCAAATCGCTCATTGCCGCCATTACCTCATCCCTGGGTGTTGACCGCGAATGGCGCATGGCGCTGATCGGCGTCGGCAACCTCGGCAAGGCCATCCTGAACCACGGAGAATTTCGCTCCCGTGGATTCAACATTGTGGGCATTTTTGACTGCGACCCCTTTAAAATCGGCGAAATTGTCCACGGTCTTGAAGTGCATTGCACACGCGATCTCAAGGACATGGTGACTGATCTGAACATTGAGATCGGTATCATCACCACTCCGCCGGAACGGGCGCAAAGGGCAGCACAGCACTTGATGGACGCAGGCATTACCTCCATTCTGAACTTTGCCCCCTCGCGCATCAAGGTACCAGACCGAATCAACGTGGAGTACGTGGACTTTTTCCACCATCTCTATGCGCTGGCGTTCAACCATCCCCAGACGCGGTAATCAAACGTGGCACTCACTTCTGTGACATCCTGGCCAGGGCGCTTTCATGACGCCCTGGCTTTTTTGACCCGCCTTGTACCGCCCCGCCCCTGCTGCACAGCAGATTCACTCAGCGCGGCCATGCCATTTTTTGCACCGGTGGGTCTGGTGCTCGGCGCACTTTGCACGGCAGCCGCCTTTCTTTGCCTTGGGCTATTTGAAGCACCAGACACGGGCTTTGCGGGCCGCTGTCTTGTCGCCGCCCTTGCCGCCTGGGCCTGGATGCTTTGCGAAATATGGGCAACGCGAGGCCTGCACTGGGACGGATTATCAGACCTTGGCGATGCCACGAGCAGCGGAGCCAGCGGCGAGCGCTTCTGGGCTGTGCTGCGGGATAGCCGCCTAGGAGCTTTTGGAGCGCTGCATCTTCTTGTGGCCTTCAGCGGTTTATGGCTGGCCCTCACATGGCAGCTTGCCAACGGCCAGTGGATTGCTCCTCTGCTCGCGCCGGCCTGGGGCCGGGCAGCCTGCATCTGGCTGGCGGCATATACAGTGCCGCATGATGAACGCTCTCTCGGCGGTCTGGCATGCGCTGGGTCAAGCCCACAACTGGCCCGCTGGCAAGTCGTGCTGGCAACAGGCATGCTTGTACTGGTTCTGCTGTTGGGCAATTGCCCATTCTGGCGCTTGCCCCTGCTGGCCTTTGGACAATTTCTGCTGATCCACAGTTTGATCGACACAACACGGGAACACGGCGGAGTTTCAGGAGATTTTCTTGGCGCGTGTATCCAGTGGAGCCAGTTGTGGTTCCTGTTGGTAACAGTGTAAGCTGCGTCTGACTGACGTAAACGACCGGGTTTACCCCGAAAAACCAAGGAGTCAGCTATGGATTTTAAAGCGCTTGCGGAAGCAGCCCGCACCTGCCGCCGCTTTTATGAAGACCAGCCGCTTGGCATGGCCGACCTGGAATGGCTTGTGGACTGCGCACGCCTCGCCCCCTGCGCCAAAAACGGGCAGGAACTGCGCTTCATGCTTGTGGGCAACGGCGAAACCTGCCAGAAGCTGTTCGCTCTCACCCGTTGGGCAGGCGCGCTGAAAGACTGGGGCGGCCCGCACCCCGGTGATCGCCCTACAGCTTTTGTGGTCATTCTTATGCCCAAGACCGGCAAGGAACTGACCTGCATGGATGTGGGCATTGCGGCCCAGACCATCCAGCTTGCCGCCACCAGCCGAGACTGGGGTTGCTGCATGATCCAGTCCTTTGATCATCAGGCCGCTCCCTCCCTGCTGAACGTACAGGAAGACATGAAAATCGCTCTGGTGCTGGGCCTTGGCGTTGCCAAGGAAAAGCGCGTTGTGGCCCCCATGCCCGAGGGTGGAGCAACTGCCTACTGGCGCGATGCCGAAGGCGTCCATTATGTGCCGAAGCGGAGCCTTGAAGACCTGATCGTTGCACGATTCTAGGTCATTATTGCCAGGATAGATGACAAAAAATCGCGGGAGAGCTTGCCTCTACCGCGATTTTTTATATTTTTAGAGCGTGCCCTGTTCAGCCAGCATGCTGCACAAGCCACTGGCCGAGCAACTGTGCAAGAGCAGTATCGCCGTTGGCATAAGCCGCACGGCGCGCCTGCTGCACTCGGGCCTTTGCCGTTGCAGGGTCGCACGTGCCGCCCTCGAATACGGCCTGAGGATCAAGCTGGGCCAGCGCCTTGCACACCCTGGGGTCGGGCATGAGCCGCAGGCAGTCCATAAGCGTACCAGTTGCGGCAGCAAGATCGCCCGCCTGTTCCTGATGCCCTGCCAGCAAGAGCCAGCCCTCAAGCCAAAGAGGTTCGACACGCAACAAAGCCTTGCAGGCTTCGCTGTTAAAGGGCTTGCCGCAGAACTCCGCACCTATGCGCTGCTGCTTTTCCTCGGGCAGCACCATCCAGGTATCGAGGTTTTCACCAATACACAGGTCGTATCCATCCAGTTTTGCCAGCACGTGTTCATCGGGGCGCACTGCCCCCCCTTTACGCTGCATGAGCAGGGTACAATTTTCTCTGTCATGGGCAAAGCGGCCAGGCGTGCGGCTTGTATGATGGTAAATGATGCTGCGGCTCTCTACCCGCAGTTTCAGCCCCTGCGCACGCAGGGCAAAGCAGAGGTCAATGTCCTCAAATCCGTTGCGAAACCCTTCATAAAAGCCGCCGCAGGCTTCAAACTGCGTCTTGCGCAGCATGATGGCCGCGCCGGTGATGGCCTGCAAGGGATGGGGTTTACGAGCTGCGGCAAAACTGCCGGGCAGGTGCTCGTAGAGGTGCCCCACCGCATTGAAGGGATTCACATAAATGCCGCAGTGCTGCACGGTGCCGTCAGGATACAGCAACAACGGCCCTACCGCGCCAATCCGGGGATCAGCCATGACCGCGCGCAAGGGCGGCAGCCAGCCTGGAGTGAGCGTGGTGTCGTTGTTGAGAAAAAACAGCAGATCGCCACCCGCCGCCTGAGCCCCGGCATTGCAGCCTCTAGCGAAACCCACATTTTCAGCCATCCGCACAGCCTTGAATGCCGCACCAAACAGAGCCTCGCCCAATGGTTCAAGTTCAGAAGCCGTGGCGTCTGTGGAGTGGTTGTCCACAACCACCACTTCCATGCTCTCGCCTGCGGAATGCTCGGCCAGTGAACGCAGGCAAGGCTCTGTCATGTCCCAGAGGTTCCAGACCGGAATGACCACAGAAACACGGCTTGCTTCCGACATTTCAGCACCCTCCGGGCATCAGCGCCCCTGAGCAAAACGGGCGGCAGCCGCCACGAAATTGGGGGCCCAGCAGGGAACTGCCGGGGCAAAAATATGCGTGTACGAAGCCCAGACATTCTGCCGCAACAGCCCGTCCAAAGCGGGCGCGCTGGTCAGCTTGGCAGTTTCGCCTTTTTCCTGCCCGTCCGGCTCAGCCTCACGTCCCATGCCCTGCCCTTTGCGCAGACGCAGGCCGTGCCTGGGCGCAGCGCCCTGCCAGCAGCAGCGCGAATAATGAAATTCGTGCCCCAGAATTTCCAGCCCTTTGGGGAAAAATGGATTTTCTTCCAC
The DNA here is from genome assembly GCF_022508225.1 of Desulfovibrio sp. UIB00. NCBI lineage: Bacteria > Pseudomonadati > Thermodesulfobacteriota > Desulfovibrionia > Desulfovibrionales > Desulfovibrionaceae > Desulfovibrio > Desulfovibrio sp. UIB00. Next base: position 104,749 of record NZ_JAETXJ010000007.1, read on the forward strand.
CACTGTTCCGTGTACGTAGCCGAGGCCCTGCGGTTTGCCGCAAAACTGGGCAATAACGGGGAAGATATTGCTCATGGGCCAGAGCACGCCCTCGCGTTCTATGCCCTGAGACAACAGCATAAAGCCACCGCATTCGGCGTAGATTGGCAGGCCTGCCCCAGCCCATGCGGCCAGGGTGCGCAGGTGGGGCGAAGCGCTGAGGTCAGCCGCGCAATCTTCAGGGAAGCCCCCGCCCAGATAGAGACCGTCAATGGTTCCGATCTCGGCTTGCTGCGGTTTATCGCCGCGCAGTACGGGCCAGACGCCGGAATGCGGCCCCACGATCTCGAGCCGCACCAGTTCCGCACCAGCACGCTCCAGGGCCTCAAGATTTTCCTCATAATAAAACCACAAGGCGCTGTCGCGCACATAGGCTATGCGCGGCGGACGGGCTGATTTGACAGCCTGCGCATCGGGCATCGTACCGTCCGAGTTTTCAGCCGGAGTGGAGGCATCCCTGAGCGGCGCTTCCTTTGGCGCTTCCACTGAACTGAAATATTCCGCCGCCGTACCTGTCACCGCTTCTGTCGCTCCATTGGCAGTCCAAAACGGCTCCGCCTGCTCAGGCCAGGGATCGGCTATGGCCGCAGCGCGGGCAGCAGTTATCAGGACATCAAGATTGATGTGCTCGGCCAGAAAAGTGCCAAGCTTGTCGAGCACTGCGCGGGCCTCGGGCGAAAGTTCATCGCCGCAGGAGGCAATGCCCATGTGGCGCTCGGGCAGCGGGTTGTCTTTCAGGCGCGGCAAAGCCCCAAGCACTGCCACATCCGTATATTCCTCAATAACCTTGCGCAGCAGGGCCTCGTGTCGTGCCGTGCCCACCTGATTGAGCACCACGCCCGCAAACTGCAGCCCCGGCTCAAAGGTTGTCATGCCATGCACCAGTGCCGCTGCCGTGCGCGTCATCTTTGTGCAGTTGATGCTGAGGATGATGGGGCAGCCAAGCATACGCGCCAGCTCCGCTGTGGAACATGAGCCAGCCACGTCCATGCCGTCAAAAAGCCCCCGGTTGCCTTCAATCATGCCGAGCACTTCTGCTGCGCCGCTTTGCGCCTGTGTTTTGCGCATGGCGTGCGCAAACAGAGCCTTGAGACGTTCCGGCTGGAGCATATAGGGATCAAGATTGGTGGCGGGCCTTCCGGCGGCCATGGTCAGCCACGCGGCGTCAATGTAGTCCGGCCCTTTTTTGAAGGGCTTGACCGTATGCCCCTGCGCGGCAAAGGCGCGCGTGAGCCCCAGAGAGAGCAGTGTTTTGCCGCCGCCGCCAGAAAGAGCCGATACACACAGCCGGGGCATGGATACAGCCGCTGAACCGCAGACGGTGCGAAAGAGGTCGGATTGTGGCAAGGAGTGCTGCATGCGGCGGCCCTGTGGAGCAGTGCTCTCAATGGTATTGCGCCCATCTGTTTGCACAGATATGGCGCAGTTCTTGGTCTCAAAGGCTTGCGGCCCGACCGGAACGCGAAAATACACGTTGACCAGACCGGGCCGCGCACCAGACAGAATCAGGGACAAAAGCCATTCATCACAGCGCAGTTTGGAGCACCGCCTGCTCGCTGCCCTAGTGTTTGAAGGAGCGCTGCCCAGTAAACACCATGGCAACCTGCGGCTTGGCTTCGTTGCAGGCCATTATCACTTCGGCATCGCGCATGGAGCCGCCAGGCTGGGCAATGGCCGCAACGCCCTGGGCCACAGCCACGTCCACCCCGTCGCGGAAGGGGAAGAACCCGTCCGAAACAAGGGCAGACCCGGCCAACCCGCCGTGGGAGGCTTCGGTGCGGCTTTGAATATCCGCAAGCTTGGCGGCCATAGCAGCATCAGTGGCGGCTTTTTCCTTGAGTTCGTAAAGCGACAGGCCAAGTTCGCGGAAGGCAAGCGTATCCGCATACTTGGTATGCGCCTTGTGGATGGCGAGTTCCACGCAGCCCACGCGATCCTGTTCGCCCGTGCCGATGGCAAGGGTGGCCCCGTCGCGCACAAAAATGACGGAATTGGACGTAACCCCGGCTTCCACAGCCCAGGCAAAACGCAGGTCGTCCAGTTCCTGCTTGCTGGGAGCGCGGGCGGCCACAGAAACACCTTCCTTGGTGGTGGCGGTGGCGGGCAAAAAGTCCTTGGCTTCAAGAATGCGGTTCACAAAGGACTTCTGCACAATAATACCGCCGTCAGCGAGGCTCTTGATGTCAAGAAAGGCCGAGCTGGTCAGTTCTTCAAGCCGCCCAAGGCCGGGCAGTTCCATGATGCGCAGATTTTTGCGGCCCTTGAGGATATCCACCACGCCATCTTCAAAAGCGGGAGCAGCAACCACTTCAAAATAGTTGGCGGCGACAATTTCCGCAGCTTCACGGGTAAAGGGGCGGTTAACAACCACGGCCCCGCCAAAGGCGGCGATGCGGTCGCACCAGAAGGCCTTTTCAAGAGCCGCAGCAATGCCGTCATTGCTCCAGGCCGCGCCGCTGGGATTGTTGTGCTTCAGAATCACCGCCGCAGGGCGCTCGGTGAGGTACTGCAAAATATTGGCCCCGTTGTCCACGTCCGTGAGGTTGGTCTTGCCGGGGTGTTTGCCGGCCTGAATCATCTGGCTTTCGGTAAGCGCGGAAACAATGCCGTTACCGGGGCCGCGCCAGTTCAGACCGCCGCACGTAATGGAGCCTTCCTTAAGCGCGTAGAGGGCTGCGGGCTGGTCGGGATTTTCGCCGTAGCGCAGGCCCTTTTCCTCGTTGTCCAGCGTCCAGGTGCGCTTTTGGTAGACGAGTTTTTCATCGCCCAGAATGATGGTCATGGTGTCAGGGAAAGCGTCCTTGTGGACGGTGCTGTACATGGACTTGAGATCCGACATGCTTGCCTCCAGATGTTCGCCGATCAAGTGAGGCCTTCGCATACCACAAAACACGCCGGACAACCAGCCCCGATTCGCTGCTGGCGGCGGTTGGGGCGGCCTGGAGGTTGCTTTGCGGCAAAGTTCGTACTGCAAGGGGGCAAAAATTCCATCAGACAAGGAAGGCGCACGGGTGCAAGGGGGGTGTACTCTTAGTGTACTCTTATGGTGCTCGACCTGCGGCAGCCGCAGCCTGACGCCACCTGCCACAGTTTGGCGGCAAACCTGCCCGGATTACAATGACAGGGCCGGAGCACGTTTGTTGTCAGGCAAGGAAGGCGCATGGCTGTAAGGGGAGTGTACTCTTATGGTACTCGACCCGCCGCAGCCGCAGCCTGACACCGCCTGACAGCAAACCTGCCCGGCCCTCGCCCGCGTTGACGAAATTTCATGCGCACTCTACAGTAGCACGTTACATGGGAGGTAATATGGAAAAGCTGCTTGTCAGGCTGGCCCAGCAACTGGACGCCATTGACGAAGCCTCGCTTATGTCGTTGTGGAGCAAGTATGCTACGACGGCCAGTCGGTTTGAACCCACCAAGAGGTGGGAGGAAGCTACGCTCGTATTTTCGCTGATTCAGGCCAAACGCTGGAAAAACCAGCTTTTCAACTACCACTGGGCCAGGCAGGCGCAGCCGCTTGGCAAGGAGCCTGAAGGCGCGGTCAATCCCATGCCGGAATTTGAGCTAGAAGGGCCGGAGGCCGCTCCGGCGGCCAGCAAGTGCAGAGTGCTTGAGTTTAAGCCCTCCAGATCGAGCGATAGGGAACAGACTGACCCCAAGCCCGAAAACTAACGCGCATGCAGGTTAGATGGCTCTGGATGGCCATTTGACTTGCAGTTGCATACGGGATACGTACCATCAAAGGCTTTGCGTCCCGCTTTAGCGGCAGTGGGGCCGTAGGGTAGACTCCCTTCGGTTGATCTGTCGCGTCCGGCGTATGAACGCGCCTTACATCACCCGCCGTTGCGCGGCGGCATTGCAGGCAGGTAACACCATGGCGAATACGGTCATCATCGGCGCTCAGTGGGGCGACGAGGGCAAGGGCAAAATTGTTGATATGCTGAGCGCCCAGAGCCGCGTTATCGTCCGCTTTCAGGGCGGCAACAACGCAGGGCACACCATCAAGGTGCAGGGCGAAGAAACCATTCTCCACCTGATCCCTTCCGGCATACTGCACGAAAACAAAATTTGCCTCATTGGCAATGGCGTTGTGCTCGACCCGCATGTGTTCCTGGAAGAAGTGGATCACCTTGCCGCCAGGGGCATTGACGTTTCGCCCGCGCGTCTTGGCATCAGCAAGAAGACCCATCTGATCATGCCGTATCACAAAAGCCTGGATCAGGCCCGTGAAGCCAAACGCGCCGGACACAAGATCGGCACCACTGGCCGGGGCATCGGTCCCTGCTACGAAGACAAGGCCGCCCGGGTGGGCCTGCGCGCAGGCGATCTGACCGACCCTGACCTTGTTCGCGCCAAGGTGGCCCACGCCCTGCAGGAAAAAAACGTTCTGCTGCGAGACCTCTACAAATTTGAACCTCTCGATGAAAATACCGTGAGTGAAGAGCTGCTGGCTCTTGCGCCCCGCCTTGTTCCCTACCTCACCGAGGTGGAAGGACGCATGCAGGAAGTGCAGGCCGAAGGCGGCGATATCCTTTTTGAAGGTGCTCAGGGCATCCACCTTGATATCGACCACGGCACATACCCCTTTGTGACCTCGTCCAATACGGTGGCGGGCAATGCCTCGGCTGGCTGCGGCATTGCGCCCTCGGCCCTGAACCGCATTGTGGGCATCGTCAAGGCCTACACCACGCGCGTGGGTTCCGGCCCCTTCCCCACTGAACTGCTGGACGACACTGGCAGCTACCTGCGCACGCAGGGTCATGAATTCGGCGCCACCACGGGCCGTCCCCGCCGTTGCGGCTGGCTTGATGCCGTGGTGCTGCGCGAAAGCGTTCGCCTGAACGGGCTTACGGATATTGCCCTGACCAAGCTTGACGTGTTGCAGAACCTGCCGGTGCTGAAAATCTGCGTTGCCTACGAATACAAGGGCAAACGCCTGAGCTATCTGCCGCAGGAAGAATGCTCCCTTGGCGACGTAACGCCCATCTACGAAGAAATGCCCGGCTTTGAAGAAGACATCACCCAGTGCGCCAGCTATGAAGAGCTGCCCGCCACTGTGCGCGCCTACATTGCCCGCATTGAAGAGCTGACGGGCGTCAAGGTTTCGCTGGTTTCGGTGGGCGCTGACCGCCGTCAGACCATCGTGCGCTAGGAGGCGGAGCGGCCTTACAGGTCATGAACACCCTGCTGCCCGCCATAACTGATGCCGCCTTTGACCGGCTGAAGAGCGTACTCGACAATCTGGGTGCGACTCCGCCGCAGGTATTGCTCCTTGAGGGCGGCAGCGGGGCCCAGCGCCTTGATACGGCTCGTTACTGGGCGGCACGCGTCAACTGCCCGCAGGCGGAAACCTCGGGCGCGCCCTGTCTGACTTGCCCCGTGTGCATGCAGATTGCCGCTGGCGAGCATCTGGATCTGGCAGCATATGACGGTCGCATAAGCAACCGTGAAGATGAAGAAAACCCTGGCCCTGTCCGTGCGTTCAACATGGAACGCGTGCGCGAACTCAAGGTTCGCCTGCGGGATGCTCCGCACGGACAGGGACGCAGGGTTGTTATACTTATGGGGCTCAGCCTCACCCGCGACGAAGCTTCCAACGCCCTGCTCAAGGCCCTGGAAGAACCCTCAAGCACCACTGTCTTCGTGCTGCTTGCGCCCCAGCGCGAACAGCTCTTGCCCACCCTGGTTTCCCGCTCATTCTGCCTCACGCTGCCGTGGCCTGACAGCCGCGCCGATGATGAAGACATGCGCCCCTGGGAAGACGCCCTTGCGCAATTTCTTGTTCAGGGGCAAGGTTTTTTTGACCGTGTTGCTGCCAAGGGAGCCATCGACGCAGCAGGGGCAACCCGTTTGCTGCTGTGCTGCCAAAAGGCCATGAGCAGGATACTGTCAGACAGGCAAGACCCGGCGCGCCCGCTGGATACGGCTCTGGCTGGCCTGCGCGGCAAGGCCCGCGCGGTAGCCTGCCAATGGTTTGCTGAAGCTCAGGATGCCCTGAACTACGGCGTTACTCCGGCCAGAATTCTTGAGGCGCTGGCGGCCCGGCTTTTTGCCTTGCGGCGTATGGCGGGTCAATCGTAACAGGCGTTCTGCGCCACTGGGTTAAGGCATATGGGCAACAGGCATTTTTTCCTTCTTACGCTCCTGTTCTGCTTTGCCTTATTGTGCCCGTTGCAGATCACTGTTCATCCAGCTTTAGCTGATCAGCAGCGCACCGTGCGTGTGGCGCTCCCCCCCATTTCGCAGTTCAACCGCGTAGAAGATGGGCAGGTTGTGGGGTACATTCCCGACTATCTGACCCAGCTCTCCCGCTATACGGGATGGAACATAGTTTACGTTGTTGAAAAAGACTGGGCCGCCTGTCTGGCCGCTCTGGACAATGGCGAGGTCGACATCTGCACGCCCGCCCGGTATTCGGCTGAACGCGCCCGGCAGTATCTCTACTGCGCATACGCTGGCGGCACTTCCTATACGGCCATTCTGGCCCCCACTGATTCACCGGTTATTTACGATGATCTGGAAAGCCTCGCGCAATTACGCGTGGGGAGCCTGGGCAATCCCATATGGCTTAAGGACTTTACCGACTTTATCAGGCAGCGCGGCGGCACAATGCCCACCATTGTGGAGTACCCCGGCAGGGAAGAACTGCGGGAAGCCATGCACTCCGGCCAGGTGGACGCCATTCTTGAAACTGTACTCTCGTTGCGGAATGACGAAAAAATTCTGGCAAAGTGCAAGCTCACGCCTTTTTTCTACATAGGTTCGCACAAAAACCCAAAACTTATACAGGAACTTGAGCAGGCGATGGTGCAGCTCAAGATGGAGCAGCCCGATCTGGAGTATCGCCTGGGCCGCACGTACCTTCCGCGCATGTTTCAGACGCCGCTTTCACGGGCGGAGCTGACCTACATTGCCCAGCAGCCGCCCCTGCGCGTGGGCTATGATCCTGACCGCAAACCCTATTCGTGGCAGGATCCTATGACCGGAAACGCACGTGGCATCCTCCCCGATATCCTGCGGGATGCAGCGGCGCGCAGCGGTTTGCAGGTTACTTTTGAGCCTTATGCTGTACGCCCCGCAAATTTTACCGATGCCTATACCCAGAACAAGCTGGATATGGCCTTTGGTTCGTTTACCTCTTCAGCCCTTCAATCGCACAAGGATTTTCGCCTGACCGCGCCGCTGACGCGCAGCAGCCTGTATCTATACGCCAAGCCAGATGTCAAACTGGAGCAACAGTCATTATTCACACTGGCTGTACCCGCGAATGTCTATAATGCGACAGAGTATGCCTCCCGCATGTTTCCCAATGCGGTAATCAAGCTTTTTTCTGATGAGGAAGCGTGCCTGACAGCCACGGGCCGCCGCGAAGCCAACGCTGTTCTGGGCAACTCCATGGTGCTCAACAACCTTACGAGTTCTCCGCGTTTCAGCGAATTCAATCCTGTCACCAGCTACAGCGATATTGAAGAAGCGCGCCTGACCATCCGGCCGGGGTTGCCCGATATGTTGCTGGGCATTTTGAACAACCTCTTGCTGACCATTGACGAAAAGAGCCGAACCCAGATTATTTCCAGCAATATCGCAGCGGCAGCGACTCCGCCGACACTGGCGGATATTGTGTATGAAAACCGCTCGCTGCTGATGGTTGTAGCCGAGCTGATGCTCTTTGTTTCGGCTCTTGTTGCCTACGCCCTGCACCTTCGCCGCAAAAGCCTGTCCAACCAGATCGCCAGCGAGCAGCGCCTTGCCCACATCGCCGACAACATCAACGGCGGCGTCATCAGCATATCTACACAGCTTCCATTACAGATTCTTGATGCCAACAACGGATTCTGGCAGTTGCTCGGCTACGAGGCCGACAAACCGCAGACTACCGCGTTTATTGATCTGTTGCACGCTGACGACACAAAAAAACTGATGGACATGCTTGCAGACAAAAAAAGCGGCCCTGTGACAAACACCATGGAACTGAGGCTTCGCCACAAGGATGGTCAATGGCTGCCCCTGCTGTTGCGCGGCACATTTTCCGGCGATGAGAAGTCTCACCGCTCCATTGATTGCGTAGTGGTGGACATCACCGAGCAAAAACGCATGCAGGAAGAACTTGAGCAGGAAAAGGAGCGCTACCGGATTCTGCTTGAGCAGTCGCAGGACATTTTTTTCGATGTGGATACAGAAAAACGCCAGTTCCGCTGTTCGCCCAACTTTTTGCTGAAATTCGGCAGGGAGGCCACGCCCCTCTTTAACGAAACCGGCCGCCCAACCAACAGGCATATCATCCATCCTGAAGACCTGCCCGCCCTCAACGAACTGCGGCGGCGCATCCGCAGCGGCAACCCCACCGCTTTTGCAGTCATGCGCATCCCCACTGCCGAGGGGCGCTACATCTGGTGCCGCGTGCAGGCCACACGCATCAGCAAACAAGACGCCCCCTTGCGCCTTGTGGGTAAAATTGTTGATATTGATGAAGAAGTGAGGCGCCGCGCCGAGCTTGAGCGCCGCACCCAGCGCGACAGTTTGACTGACCTGCTGAACAAGACCGCCTTCCGCGACAAAATCTGCGCAGCCATGCCTGCAAAACCGCAGCAAGAAAGAACTGATGCGCTCCTGTTCCTTGACCTGGATAATTTCAAGCTGATCAACGACACCTTTGGGCATGTCAGGGGCGATGCCGCCCTGCTTGAAGCCAGCGATGCCCTCAAACGCATCTTTCGCAACGCTGATGCTGTGGGCCGTTTTGGGGGCGATGAATTCTGCGTTTTTGTCAGGGACATCACACGCGCGGCACTTAAGGAGCGGGCCGAGGCCCTGCTTTTAGAACTGCACAAATTTATTGAGCATGATGGACAGAGTGTAGAGATCACCACCAGCATAGGCATCTATCTCTTTGACGGCACCGAAGCGTCATACGACGTAGCCTTGCACCGCGCGGACAATGCGCAGTATCTGGCAAAACAGGCTGGCAAGAACTGCTACCGCTTTTATGATGAAACCGCAGAAGCCTGGACTGACGAAACGGACACGTCCAAGCAAAGCAGCTAAGGCTGACGATATAATTTCTGCAATGGACTTTTGGGCTGCATCTTTTTTCACCATAAAATAGAAAGGCTTCCCGCCACGTGGGAAGCCTTTCTATTTGCGCCACAAATTTCGGCGCGCGCGGGGTTGGAAGGAAGCTTGTTCGATTCAGCCTACACTCCCGGCTCTGGTTCGAGCCGTCAGGTCAGCCGATAAAATTCACCATTCTCAACACTCGTCAGCATGTTGCTGCAAGCTCCAAGCATGGACTTTTGTTACTTCCACAGACTGCTGTACTTGGCGGCTATGCCGTCAGTACGTTCCACCAGTTTGTCCACCAGACCGTCCACGTCTTCCACGCTCGCCGTGCCAAGATCCCGGGCCAGCAGATAGCCAAGGTAACCACGGCCCTGCTTGAACACCCAGCATACCGAATACACGGACCCCACAGCGGGGCGACCGGCAAATTCAGGCTGAGTGCTCACCATGACGTAGAGCTTGGGAATGTCTTTTTCTTCATCATCATTGAGGGTGAACAGGCTGCTCTGGTTGAAGCGCTCCTTGAGCTTGGTGCCGAGGCGCGCGCCAATGCTGTCTGTGCCTTCCAGCGACACGCTGACCGTGGTCACGCGGTCAACGGTTTTTTCTGGCTTGTCCTGTACGGGTTTGCCAGCCTGTGGGGTAGCCGCAAAGGCCGCGCCCGTGAGCGCCAGAATGCATATCAGGGTAAAAACGCCAAAAATTTTTTTCATGCCTATCCCTCAATTTCAGAATATACCCGCTGTCAGCGAATGCCGGGGCAAGGCCACCGGAAGGCCCGCAGGAAACTGATTTGTTCTTGACCTTGATTCATTCTATATAATCTTTAGAAAAAGGTGAAGCAGGTATTTTTTCATGCGCAAACTGGCAAAGATGTATATAGTCCGCGCCCTGCCCCGGTTTGCCTTGCCTGCCGCCATATTGCCGCACTCAAGCCCATCGGGGTAATGACACCGATCAAAGGATTTTTTTATGAAGCACATTCTTTTACTGCTGGCATTTGGCGCCGGTTGCTGCCTCCCGGTGCAGGCGGGAATAAACACCTTGTTGCGGCGCTTTCTGGGCGAACCCATGCAAGCCGCACTTGTTTCATTTGCCGTGGGTACGCTGGCGCTGTGGGTATACAGCCTGGCGGCACGCCATACATGGCCTTCCATTTCTCAGCTTTCCGCTGTTCCGTGGTGGATGTGGACAGGAGGCGTGCTTGGCGCAATTTTTGTAAGTTGCACCATCTTTCTTGCGCCCCGGCTGGGCGCTGCCACCATGACCGCCGTCATGTTGTCGGGCCAGCTGGTGGCCTCTGTGCTGCTTGACCATTATGCCCTTGTGGGCTTTCCAGAACACCCCGTTTCACCACTACGCCTAGCGGGCATTGCCCTGCTTTTTGCGGGCGCATGGCTCGTGCGGGTATTTTAACGCAAGCAGAACCCAGCACGGGGCTTTCACTGCGCGCGCCATCTTGAGCTGTGCCGCACTAAGGGCTACAGTATCTGCAAATTGCCGCATCACAAGGAACATGCCATGCAACGAACCCTTATCATAGACGCCCTGGCAGCGACCGCGTCTCAAGCCTCCATCACCATTTGCGGCTGGATCCGCACCCGCCGCGACGCCAAGGAATTTTCCTTTGTGGAGGTCAACGACGGCTCCTGCCTCGGCAACATGCAGTGCATTGTTGACGCGGGCACCGCCGCCCACGAGCAACTTGATCAGGCCGCCACGGGTGCCGCCATCAGCGTTACGGGCGAACTTGTGGCCTCGCCCGGCAAGGGGCAGCTGTGGGAAATCAGGGCGCAGTGCGTTACTGTTTTCGGTCTGGCGGATCCCGAAACTTTCCCTTTGCAGAAAAAACGCCATTCTGACGAATTTTTGCGCACAATTGCGCACCTGCGCTCCCGCACCAACAAGTACGGCGCTGCCTTTCGCATCCGTTCCGAAGCGGGTCAGGCTGTGCATCAGTTTTTCCAGAGCCGCCGTTTTTCATGGGTGCATACGCCGGTGCTCACTGGAGCGGATTGCGAGGGTGCGGGCGAAATGTTCCGCGTCACCAGTCTTGAACCCGGCGACAAGGATGTAGCCGCCGACTTTTTTGGCCGCCAGTGCAATCTGACTGTTTCCGGCCAGCTTGAGGCCGAGGCCCTCGCCATGGGCCTTGGGCGCGTGTACACTTTCGGCCCCACCTTCCGCGCCGAAAATTCCAACACGCCGCGCCACGCCGCCGAGTTCTGGATGATCGAGCCGGAAATGGCCTTTGCCGACCTGCAAGACCTCATGGAACTGGGCGAAAGCCTTACCCGGCACGTGATCGAACACGCCCTCGCCCACTGCGAATCCGACCTCAAGCTCTTTGACAGCTTTGTGGACAAGGGCCTTATTGAACGCCTCAAGGGCATGGTGGCTGCGCCCTTTGCCCGCGTTTCGTACACGGAAGCCGTGGAAATTTTGCAAAAATGCGGCAAGGAATTTGCCTTCCCTGTTTCATTTGGCACGGACCTTCAAACCGAACACGAACGCTACCTGGCTGAAGAGCATTTTAAAAAGCCTGTGGCTGTGTATGATTACCCCAAGGAAATCAAAGCCTTCTATATGCGCCAAAACGAAGACGGCAAGACCGTTGCCGCCATGGACATGCTGGTACCGCGTATCGGTGAACTCATCGGCGGTTCGCAGCGCGAGGAGCGCCTTGACCGCCTGACCGCCCGCATCAAGGAACTCGGCCAGAATCCGGAAGATTACTGGTGGTACATGGATCTGCGCCGTTTCGGCACAGCGCCCCATGCCGGGTTTGGCCTTGGCTTTGAGCGTTTGCTTATGATGCTGACCGGCATCACCAACATCCGCGACGTCATTGCCTTCCCGCGTACACCGGGCAATCTGGAATTTTAGAGCGATTTCGGCTGCATCCCTTTCAGCCAGCCTGTTGCGATAGCAGCGGGCTGGCTTTTTTAACCCTCCAGTACCGCCAACCGCAAAAAGCGCAAAAAAGCCCGAGACAGCGCCGTAGCGGGGCCGTCATGCCCTTCACATTTGCCTTTTTGCCGCGTATAGTACGCGCTCACCTTTTTGGAGGCATCGAGCCACCGCCCATCGCCCAAGGAGAGCGAAATACCATGAGCAAGAAGCTGACTGTAGCCGTTGTAGGCGCCACAGGCGCCGTAGGCCGTGAAATGCTCAAGACCCTGCACGAAAGGGACTTTCCCGCCACTGAAATACGCGCCTTTGCGTCCGCCCGTTCTGCGGGCACCAAGGTGCCGTATGGCGACAAAGAGCTGACCGTGCAAGAGCTTAAAGAAGATGTCTTTGAGGGCATTGATTTGGCCATTTTTTCCGCCGGCGGCAGCACTTCGCAAAAATTTGCCCCGCATGCGGCCAAGGCTGGCTGCGTGGTGGTGGACAATTCCGCTGCATGGCGCATGGACGACCGCTGCCCCCTGGTGGTGCCGGAAGTCAACGCCCACGCCCTTGAGGGGCACAACGGCATCATTGCCAACCCCAACTGCTCCACCATCCAGATGCTGGTGGTGCTCAAACCCCTGCACGACGCCGTCAAAATCAAGCGCGTTGTGGTTTCCACCTATCAGGCGGTTTCCGGTACCGGGCAGAAGGGTATTGAAGAACTGGAACGCCAGGTGCGCGACCTTTTCAACGGACGCGACCCGGAATGCAATACCTATCCCTACCGCATTGCCTTCAACGCACTGCCGCATATCGATGTCTTCCTTGATAACGACTACACCAAGGAAGAAATGAAGATGGTTCATGAAACCGTCAAAATATTTGAAGATCCTTCGGTCAAGGTTACGGCCACCTGTGTACGCGTGCCGGTGTTCTACTGCCACGCCGAATCAGTGAACATTGAAACCGAAAAGAAACTCACAGCCAAGGATGCCCGCGTCATGCTTTCGCAGGCTCCCGGCGTGCGCGTGGTCGATAATCCCCGCGAACTCATGTACCCCATGCCCTCCTACTGCGTGGGCGAGGATGAAACCTACGTGGGCCGCATCCGCGAGGACGAAACCATTGAAAATGGCCTGAACCTCTGGATTGTGGCCGATAACGTGCGCAAGGGCGCAGCCCTCAACGCCGTGCAGATTGGTGAAGAACTGATCAAACGCGACCTGCTGCGCGTGACCGACAAAAACGTGTTCCTGAAGTAATTGCCTGCGGGCGCGCGGGTTTCGCAGACCCACGCGCCCATGCGCTTTGGAGGCCTTTGCGGTGCAAGCTGTAGACGCTGAAACATATCTCAAGGCCCTGCTTTCCGCGCCCCGGCCAGGGTCGGAGCAGGTTCTCGCTTTTTATGACCACCGGGTGGGGCATATCTGCACTGACCCACGTCTTCTGCTGCTGCCCCTTGATGACCATATCTGCCATCGCGGCGACGGCCTTTTTGAAAGCATCAGTTTTCGCCAGCGCACAATTTTCGGGCTGGACGCGCATCTGGCCCGTCTGGTGGACGGCGCTGCGGCCCTTTCCATCACCCCGCCCTGCACATGGGAAGCCCTGCGCCAACACATACTTGATGTGGCCCTTGCCGCAGGCGTGGACAATGGCGACTTACGCGTTTTTCTGAGCCGAGGCCCCGGCGGATTCGGCATTTCACCCGCCGAATGCCCTCAGGCTGGCCTGTACATTGTGGCCCTCAAAAAGGCCCTGCCCACGGCGGCCTTCTATGAAAAAGGCCTCACAGCCTTTGCCAGCGCCATCCCGCCCAAGCAGGAATATCTGGCCCGCATCAAGAATACCAACTATCTGCCCAATGTGTTCATGGCCATGGAAGCCCGCCAGAAGGGCATGGACGTGGCCGTAACCTTTGACGAGAACGGCATCATGGGCGAGGCGGCCGTGGCCAACGTGGGCCTTGTGGACGCGCAGGGCCGCCTGCTCTGCCCTGAAATCAGACGTATTCTGCCGGGCACCACCCTGCTGGCCGCCATGGAAGTCGCCGCAGAACGCATGCCTGTCGTGCAGATGCCCATTCCCCGCGCAGCCATAGACAGCGCCAGTGAAATGCTGTTGTTCACCAGCTCCACCCTTTGCGTGGGCATCACCCATTTTGACGGCAAGCCCGTGGGGCACGGCGCGCATGCTGGCAAGCCCGGCCCTGTGGCCCTGTGGCTCAAGGATGTTCTTTTGGACTATATGCTGAAAAAAGGCGCACCCCTCTGATGCGTGTTCTGCTTATTGCCCTGCAACAGACCACTGACGGACCCGCCTCACCTGAAGAGCAGCGCCACTGGACAGAACAGGGCGCACCCATGCGCCTTGCCCGGCTGGAAGAAGACCACGCGCTGGCCTTGGCCTGCGCCATGCGTGACGGCGGCAGGCTGGCCCCCATGCTGCTGTGTCAGAAAAATTCACGACTGCACCGCCGCGCCGCCGCGCTGAACCTGCCCATACTCACGGCAGGCGGGCCAATGGATTTCATGCGCCTGTGGCTCTGGCAGCGTAAGCACAAGCACCTGCTGGTGCAGACCTTTGGCGAAAGCGGCATGCCCTTTGGCCGCCGGGTGCTGACCATGCGTCCCCCGTCCTCCACCCTTTTGAGCCATGCATTTCTGCTGCGCGCGCCGCGCCCGGAAGTCTGCTTTGGCAAGGGAATGCTGGCAGCCCACAAAATACTCTGCGGCTCCACCTATGTACGCGACCGCATCGCCAAAGCCAGCGGCATCACCGAGGGCGAAACGCCCTGGCGCGGCCCCAAAAACCGCGCGCTGCCCCTGACGGACGATACGCTCACGCTGACAGCGCCGGGCATGAACATTGAAGGCTTTGAACCTGCGCCCGAATGGCCCGCAGAGCCAGCAGAGGGCCAGCATTTTGTTTTTTGCATGGGTGAAGCCCTCACGCCCCGCTCGGGCGCGCATATTGTCATCCGGGCCATGGCCGCCATCTGGCAGCGCCGTGATTTGCCCGCATGGGAAGTACGCGCCGCCGGGGGGGGGCCCCGCTTTCAGGAAGTACTGGACGAGGCGGAATCACTGGGCGTTCAGTCGCGCTTGTGCCTGCTCAACGAGCAGAGCCTGCCGCACCTGCTGCGCACCTGCCATGCCTGGATAGCGCCCGGCTCCGCGCCGGACGAACTGCCGGAAACACTCGGGGCTGGGCTGGCGTCCCAAACGCCCGTCATCTGCGGACAGAGCGCCCTGCACGAGCAGCGGCTTGCCGCCGCCCCCGATGCCGCCTGCATGTTTGAAGAAAACAATCCGCAGTCGCTGGCCGAATGCATGATAAACGTCATGACAGATGCAGCCCAGCGCCGCCGTATTGTGGAAGCGGGCAACGCATTGCGCCCCGGCCTGAGCCATGAATCCTTTGCCCTTGCAACCTGCACCCGGCACGAAAGCTGGTGCAGCCAGCTTGGCTGGCTCGAAAAAAGCGGGCAGCCGCAAGCCCCGCAACAGTAATAAACAACCAGCGATCATCAGCGCGCTCCGCGCCAGTGGCAGCAGCATGCCGCCTGAACGTGGGACAATACCGCAAACACATACAGGAACCGTATGAAATGTAAAATCTGCAAAGCCGAGGCCGTGGTGGCCCTGCGCAGCCACAACGCCGCCTTTTGCCCTGACTGTTACAAGGATTTTTTTGCCCGCCAGGTAGAACGCGGCATTGAAGGCCAAAAGCTGTTCACCCGTGATGAACGGGTACTGGTGGCCCTTTCTGGCGGCAAGGATTCGCTGGCGCTCATGCTCGAGCTTTCCCGCCAGGGTTACAACGTAACCGGTCTGCACATTGATCTGGACATCCCGGTTTCTTCCGCTGCTGCGCGCGGCGTGGTTGAACGCTTCTGCACCAAGCACGGCCTCAAGCTGATGGTCAAGGAAATGGCCGCAGAAGGCCTGTCCATCCCGCTGGTCAAGGAAAGGCTGCACCGCCCCATCTGCTCGGCCTGCGGCAAGATCAAACGCCATTTCTTCAACAAGGTCGCCCTGGACGAAGGCTTTGACGCCCTCGCCACCGGGCACAACCTGGACGACGAAGTGGCCCGTCTTTTCAGCAACACCCTGCGCTGGGATACCTCCTATCTTTCAGATCAGGGGCCACGGCTGGAGAGCGAACACGGCTTTTCGCGCAAGGTTAAGCCCTTGTGGCGGCTCTCGGAATTTGAAACGGCCAACTACGCCTTTCTTATGGGCATAGAAAACCACTACGCCCCCTGCCCATACAGCCCCGGCGCGAGCTTCACCACGCTCAAGGGGCTGATGCAGAATCTCGAGGCCGCCATGCCGGGCCGCAAGCTGGATTTCTATCAGGGTTTTCTTTCGCGCGGGCGGCCCGTCTTTGCCCGCCGAGAGGCGGAGGAAGGCCTGGAGCTGGCCCCGTGCACGGAATGCGGCTACCCCACATCTTCCGGCGACCGTTGCGGCGTGTGCCGCATCCGCTCCGCCCTGCTTGACGAGGGCTAGAAGGCACATCACTTTGCGCAAAACGGCCCGGCGACTGCCGGGCCGTTTTGCGCGTTTCCTACCGTCTATCTTTCATATTTCCTAAAGACGAGCGAAGCGTTATGCCCGCCAAAACCAAAAGAGTTGGAGAGCGCGTAACGGGTGGACGTCTGCTCGGCCTTGTTGCAGACGTGCGGAATATCACACTCCGCATCCGGTACATCCAGATTTGTTGTCGGCGGCAGCAGCCCATGCCGCAGAGCCTCAAGAGTAATGATGGCTTCTATGCCGCCAGCCGCCCCAAACAGATGCCCGGTCATGGACTTGGTGGCACTGACCTTGAGCGTTTCCAGGCTGTCGCCAAAAACGCTCCTGATTGCTGCGGCTTCAGATCGGTCGCCTTCCTTTGTCCCTGTGGCGTGAGCATTGATGTAGCCAATTTCGGCCACAGGAACGCCGGACTGTTTGATGGCGATTTCCATGGCCCGCGCTCCGCCCTGAAAGTCTGGCGACGTGATATGCCCGGCATCGCACGTTGCACCGTATCCAACTACTTCGCCAAGGATTGTCGCCTCACGGCGGCGCGCATGTTCCTCTTCTTCCAGCAGCAGCACAGCCGCGCCCTCTGCCATAACAAAGCCGTCACGCCCGCTGTCAAAAGGACGGCTGGCCTGTTCCGGCTCATCGTTACGGGTTGAAAGAGCCTTCATGCTGGAAAAACCCGCCAGCAAAAACGGCTGAATGCCTGCATCACTCCCGCCTGCCAGCATGACATCCGCCTGACCGTACGCAATGCTTAAAAAAGCCTCGCCGATGGCATTGTTGGCCGTGGCGCAAGCGGACACAGGCGCATAGTTCGCCCCTTTGAAGCCCGTCCTGATGGCGATCACGCCCGAAGCCATGTTGACGATCATCATGGGAATCATGAAAGGCGAAACCCGCCGTGCGCCCTTGTTCAGAAAGGCTTCATGATTTTTCATGATCGTTTCTATGCCGCCAATACCAGACCCCACATAAACCCCGGCACGTTCCGGATCCCAATCAGCACCTTCAAGCCCGGACATCTCCACTGCCTGCACGGCCGCAGCAACGGCAAACTGGATATATTTGTCGTATTTTTTTGCGTCTTTTGCGCAAAAATATGTTTCTGCCGAAAACCCGTCCACCTTTCCGGCGATTCTCACCGGGGATTCATCAAACGCAGAGTCGTCCATATACCTGATGCCGGATTTTCCGGAACTGATGTTCTTCCACATGGTTTCAGGGTCGTTTCCTGAAGAAGATATGACCCCAAAGCCTGTTACAACTACTTTACGCATGGCGTCTCCTGGCCTGTTAATTTATATGTATATACATGAATATAGATGCACAAAGCCCAAATACTCGCACGAATTGCAGCATGCGCTAGGCGCTGTCTTTCTCTGCAATACGGGAAACCTTGAGCAACAGTCGCAGCAACTCCTGGACATCATCGTCCCCCAATTCTGAAATCATAAGCTGCTGCGCCTCTTCCCAATGAGGATGGGCTTCTTTGAGGCGGTCTGTACCAAGGGTCGTCAACTGCATGATCTTTTTGCGTGAATCCGCCGGGCCTGGGGCACTCGCAACAAGCCCCATTTTTTCCAGCTTTTCCACATTTCTGGTCACAGTTGTCTGGTCAATGCCCAAAACCCGACCAATCTCCGTTATCGAAGGCTCCTCCAGACCAGCAATAGCCCGCAGCAAACCATACTGAGTCATACGCATTCCCTTGCGCGCCAGATAGTTGCCGTAAAGCTGATTGAGTTGCCGATCCGCCTTTCGGATTTGGAGAAAGAGACAAGGCAGTTGCATGGGTACTCCGCACTTTCATGTATATACATATATTATTCGATGCATGGCGCATGTCAATACTGGGCGCGACGCTTGACTTCGCTATAATTTGAAAATAGATTTCAATTCCATTCAACTTGAGCCACCCCGGCTGTTCCGGTGCGGCGATGACAGGAGCGCACAGCATGCCGGAATCCCTTTCCGCAACTGTCGGGGCGCGTGGCGGCAATGCCCGTACGCTCATCGGCGGCTTGGCCTATTCCCTGCGGCTTGCCATCGCGGGCAATCCCAACTGCGGCAAGACCACAGTTTTCAATGCCCTCACAGGCGCGCACCAGCATGTGGGCAACTACAGCGGCGTAACCGTTGAAAAGAAAGAAGGCTTCATTCGCCACGAAGGGCAGGAGATCATACTTGTGGATCTGCCCGGCGCGTATTCGCTTTCCGCCTATTCGCAGGAGGAGGTGGTGGCGCGCAACGTGCTGCTGGGCGGCGCGGTGCAGGCGGTCATCAACGTTGTGGACGCGGGCATTCTGGAGCGCGGGCTGCTGCTTACGGCCCAGTTGCGCGAGATGGGCCTGCCCGTGGTCATTGCCTGCAACATGATGGACGAGGCGCGGGCAGCTGGCATCAGCATTGATTTTTTGCGACTGTCGGAATGCATGGGAGCCATCGCCGTGCCCACGGTCGGCACCTCTGGCAATGGCCTGCGCGAGGCCCTTTCTGCGGCGCGCCAGGTTGCCCTTGATGCAGAAAACAGCCGCCAGCAGCATGGCATTACCGCAGCTTCGCCCAGCGAGAGTTATGGCCCTGCCCTGCGCATAAGCTACGGCCCGCTGCTCGACCCCATACTGGAAACCATGGAAAAACGCATTGCGGCAAGCAAAGGTATGACATCCTTTCCATATGCCCACTGCGCACCGCGCTGGCTGGCACTGAGCCTGCTTCAAAATGATGCGGAAGCCGTTGCGGCCTTGCAGGCGGCGGATGCAGACCTTGCCGCAGACATGGCCCAGGTCTGCCGATTTGTGCAGGGCGAACTGAGCAGCATTGGTCACGATGCCGAAGGCCTGATCGCAGATGGGCACAGCGCCTTTGTACGCAAGATTGCCGCCGCCTGCGTTGTCAAAACCGGCGATCGCCACCGCCTCAGCCTCTCCGACAGGCTCGACCGCGTACTGGCCCATGCGGTGTGGGGCGCGCTGATCATGCTTGGCGTACTCTACACCATGTTTCAGATCACCATTGTTCTTGGCTCCTACCCGCAGGGCTGGCTGGAGGGTGCGTTCAGCGCGCTGGCTGGCGCTGTGCGGGGCACACTGCCAGAAGGCCTGCTCTCCTCCCTGCTGGTTGACGGCGTGATCGCAGGCGTGGGCGGGGTGCTCAGTTTTGTGCCGCTGGTGCTTATCATGTTTGCGCTCATCGCCATTGTGGAAGACAGCGGCTACATGGCGCGCATGGCCTATATTGCTGACCGCGTGTTCCAGTTTTTCGGCCTGCACGGCGCCTCTGTGATGCCCTATATTATCTCCGGCGGCATTGCGGGCGGCTGCGCCATTCCCGGCGTCATGGCTACCCGCACCATGCGCAGCCCCAAGGAAAAACTGGCCACCATGCTCACCCTGCCCTATATGGCCTGCGGGGCCAAACTGCCCGTATATCTGCTGCTGGTGGGCACATTTTTTCCGCACAGTGCCGCCAACATGATGTTTGCCATCATCATGCTCTCGTGGGTGCTGGCCTTTTGCGTGGCTCTGCTGCTGCGCAGAACCGTCTTGCGCGGCGAAGCGACTCCTCTGGTCATGGAAATGCCGCCCTACCGCATGCCCACCGTGCGCGGCATCTGCATCCATTGCTGGGAGCGCACCTGGATGTACCTCAAAAAGGCGGGCACGGTGCTTGTGCCGCTGTCCATGCTGATCTGGGCGGCCATGACATTTCCGGCTCTTGATCCGCAAACGGCCCTGCCCTTTGAAAACGAAATAGCCCGCCTGAGCGCAGGACTTGAACGCGAAGACCTGCCTGCGGGAGCACGCGCCACTCAGGAAGAAGCCCTTGCAAAAGTGCAGGAAGAACTGGATGCCGAACGCCTGCGCCACACCCTTGCCGGGAGCCTTGGCACATGGCTTGAAGGCGCAACATCCTACGCGGGTTTCAGCTGGCGCACCGATGTGGCCCTTATCGGCGGCATCGCCGCCAAGGAAGCTATCATTTCCACACTGGGCACGGCATACGCCCTTGGGGAGCAAGACCCTGAAGATCCGGCCTCACTGGCGGAACTGCTGCGCGCAGACCCAACGTGGAATCAGGGCACGGCCCTGGCTCTGCTTGTTTTTGTCATGCTCTACGCCCCCTGCTTTGTCACTCTGGTTGTCATCCGGCAGGAGTCGGGAAGCTGGAAGTGGGTGGCCTTCAGCATTGCCTTCAACACGCTGCTGGCCTTTGGCATGGCCGTGGGCGTGTACCAGACGTACCGCTTTTTCTGGATGGACGCATGATGATCAAACGTACAGGGCGCGCACATGGCATGGGCATACGCGCATATATTGCCTTGGGGCTCACGGTGATGGCCCTGCTTTTTACCGCCAGTTTTTTCTATTTTATGAGCATGGCGCGCGAGGTCAGCGTGTCCGGAACCCGAACCTACGGGCTTTTCATGACCCTGGCCGAGAGCGACAAACTGACCGACAGCCGCAACATGGCGCGCCTGCGAGGCGCAGAGGCCGCACTGGCTGCCTTGCCCTCACTGACTGCGAAGCCAGCGGAGCCGGAGACCAGCGCCGCGCTGGCGGAACTCTCAGCCGCCATTGCGGAACTGGCAACGGCACAGCCAGTAACTGACGACATGCTGCTGCAACTGCGCCGCACGGCTACGCTGGCGCACGAATTTGAAAACCGCCTGCTCATGGGCTTTCTGCTGCTGGGCGCGGGGCTGGCACTGCTGTTCGGCCTGCTGCGCCTGCACCTTGCGCGCCCGCTGCAAAGTATCATGGTTTTTCTCAACCAGTTGGGCACAGGTTCCGCCAGCCAGCCGCCCAAACACAGCTTTATCACCGAACTGCACAACATATCGGCAGCGCTAGAAAATCTTGGAACCTACCTGTCGCTCGCCACCGTGCGCTCGCAAAAACTTGCCTCGGAGCACGACCATTTTCAAAAAATGTCGCTGGTGGACGGCCTCACCGGCGTGGGCAACCGCCGCGCCTTTGACGACAAGCTGCATTCCCTGTGGCTGCATGCCCTGCAAAGCGGCACGCCGCTGGCGCTTATCATGCTGGATGTGGATACCTTCAAACGCTACAATGACAGCCTGGGGCATCAGGCCGGGGATGAATGCCTGCGCCGCATTGCCGCCGCCATGAGCCGGGCGGCGCGCTCCACGGATGTTTGCGCGCGATATGGCGGGGAGGAGTTTGCCCTGCTGCTGCCCGGTGCGGATGTTGCGACAGCGCAGGCCGTGGCCGCCCGCGTGCATGCTGAGGTAGAACGGGAGCAGTTGCCCCACCCCAGCTCGCCCGTGGGTGACTTGGTGACTGTCAGCCTGGGAGTGAGCAGCCTTAGGCCGTTGGAGGAGCAGAAGGAAGAAAGCCAGATGCTGGTGCGGCAGACAGATTCCGCCCTCTATGCCGCCAAGGCCGCAGGCCGCAACCGCACCTGCGTTTACGGGCAGGAGTAATTTTTTCTACTCCTTCGTTAGGCAGCACTAAAGCAACTATTTAGATTTGTCCGAGTTTCTTATATTAAGGATTGAAAAATTTATATTCACAGTGAGTATGTCCAAAAAAAGCAGCATGTTGCAAACAACAAGCGCAATATAAATTGCATTATTTAATATGCATATTGTTTTTATTGTCAAAAACCACCGCAAATAAATCAAAAGAATGTAATTTATTTGATTAAAGAAAAGCAATAAAATAATTGTTACAATATTTAAAATTATGGATTTTTTGTATATTGCTATGACTTTATGAAATTCAGTTGTTAGCTCGCCATGATTTGATGTCCCATACAGCTTTCTCGCTAGTGGGGAAAAAATAATATATGTAAACGTCGAGACGTAAAAACCAAATACAATAGAGACGAACACAATAACATCTGACCGAATTAACGGGATAGAAAAATCACTATCAAGTGAAAATAGCACTATAAGCCAAAGTGCATATTTTATTTTCATGATGTAAGCTTATTAACTAACGCAGAAAAAACTAATTCATCTTCATAAAGGCCACGTTCATTCTTTTGTACATCCAAGCTTATTTTTTCAATAAACGTATCGACTTTAAAAACTTTTTCCAAATTGTCATCGCCGCGTCCAATACAAACAAGATTTGAAATTTCTTTCTTTTTTGCTAGGTTGAAAAAATCATTAACTCTTTTTTTGAATAATTTTAGTTTACTATACTTCAGTTCAACTGTGAAAGAATCTGCCCCCTCAGACCATTTAGGGTCAAATTGGGCATTGTCAGAGAACAATCCCACTTGGTCTTCCTTTTTTCTTGCAAAAAAAATTTTTTCTGCCTTAGAGATTTCTTCTACAAACGTTTCAACATCCTTATATATATTTGAAATCATCACATTTGCATCAGAATTGTTTAAAATTCTATCTTTTATTATAGACTCAAATAAACTTTTCTTATTTATATTAGATATGTATAAAATTTTACTTTTAAAATTATAGATGCCATAGGATTGAGAATTCCATTCGGCCTCGGCTTCTGTGCGAGAATTTGGTTGCTCAGAATTAAGCTCTCTATTGAATACTGTCGATGATAAAGGCAGAAAACGACCTTCGTAAAGACTCATAAATATATACTCATTTTGAAGACCAACATAAGTCTTCATACATTTCTGCTTGTCTACACTTGTCGTGGTTTTAATGCCTAAATCCACATTTGTTGACTCAATTGCCGTTTTTGTCAGCTCAACATTATCAAGATACAATTCAAAAGTTGAAAAAATTAATTTATTTTCCATGCTCTCCCCTCAAAATATTTATAATTTAATAATTACACACCTCCTAAATTATTACAAGCCACTTCTGTTACACTCCAAATGAAAACTGACTATTTTCGAATTCCTCGTCAGCGTAGCCAAAGACAAGCGTTTCTATCAGTCATGACTTAAGATTTTTTGATTGATAAAACATAAAATTCTAACCATACAAACTCTAAGCTCCCTTTTGAGCAGCGGGCTGCACCATGATGGCCCCGGCCTCCCTGCGGCGCAGGGCAATGGTTACTTCTGCGCAGCGCAAGGCCAATGGGTCGCGCAGGGGCGCATAGCCCACCACAGAAACAGGCATGCCCGAACCCAGCCCCATATCACGGATGCGCCGCGCAAGCTCGCCCCTGGCATTGATGCTGACAATACGCGCCACCTCGCCCACCTTGAGGGACGTGAGAGGAATGACTGAATCCATTGCGCCTCCGGGAGACCCTTTAAAAAACCTGCTTATTTAAAAATAACATTCAATTTCAATTTATCGATCATTCCCCCTGCCGTCAAGAAAATAGGCCTCCCCAATCGCGGTGAACGCGCCACACCCCAATTCGGCGCTGAACGCTCCAGCGCCCCACTCGACCATATGGCCCGACTCTGGCATGATGCCTTACAGCGGGAGGGCCGCTTGCCTCCACGCCCTTTCCGGCACACGTCAACAACGGACAAGCCATGAGCATCCTGAAAAAAGTTCTGGAACGGGGCCTCACCCCCTCCAACGTCATAAGCTATTTGTGTTTGCAGATCATGCGCGTAAACGGCGCGTTCTGGGGAACCCTGCGCCTGCGGCTCAAAGCCTTTGCATTGGGCGTGGAGGTGGGCGCTGGCGTGTCGGCACACGGGCCTGTGGGCTTGTTGCGCTGGCCGGGCAGCCGCATGAGCATTGGCGCTGGTGCAAGCCTCATTTCTTCCTGGCGGCGGGCCACGGCGGCCGCGCTGGCCCATCCCGTGCGTCTGCGCACCTTTGGCCCCGGAGCCAGCATTGAAATCGGCCCCGGCTGCCAGTTGAGCGGCACGTCCATCACCGCGCGCTCCAAGGTCATACGCCTTGGGCGTCAGGTCATGGTAGGCCCCAACTGTATTGTGGTGGATTCCGACTTTCACGCCCACTGGCCACCGGAAGCCCGCGCCACAGAACCCGGCATGGAAGGCGACCGCCCGGTAACCATTGGCGACTACGTGTGGATTGGCATGAACTGCCTTATCCTCAAGGGCGTAACCATTGGCGAGGGTGCCATCATCGGCGCTGGCAGCGTGGTCACGCGCGACGTGCCGCCCTTCTGCCTTGCCGCTGGCTCGCCCGCCCGCGTGCTGTGCTGCCTTAAGCCCGGCGAAAGCGCGCAGCCGCCCGTCACTGCGGAATAGGTCGCTGCACGGTGTCGGTGGGGGAATATATTACGGCGCTGCTGGCGTCGGAAAAGCTGGGTGCGCAGGTCACGTGCCACAAGCTCTTTCCGCCAGTGGAGCCATGCCACGCGCCCACGCGCCTGCCCTGGCCCGCTGCCATCAGCCGTGCCCTGGAGCAGCGCGGCATCCACGAGCTTTACAGCCATCAGGCGCTTGCCACAGACCACATCCGCGCCGGGCATTCCATTGTTGCGGCCACGCCCACGGCCAGCGGCAAAAGCCTTATCTACAACCTGCCTGTGCTCGACCGCTACCTGCGCGACCGTGACGCCCGCGCCCTGTATCTCTTCCCCCTCAAGGCTCTGGCGCAGGATCAGCTTGGCGCGTTCAACGCCCTGGTGGAAGGCTGGCCCAAGGAGGCCCGTCCCACAGCCGCCCTGTATGACGGCGACACCACCGACCATTTTCGCCGCAAAATCCGGCGCAATCCGCCCACGGTACTTATCAGCAATCCGGAGATGCTGCACCTCGGCATTCTGCCCCACCACGAACAGTGGGCGGAATTTCTGGCTGGCCTGAGCCATGTGGTTGTGGACGAAGCCCACACCTACCGGGGCGTGTTCGGGGCGCACATGGCCCAGGTGTTCCGGCGGCTCAACCGCATTGCCGGACGCTACGGCGCGCGGCCCGTCTATGTGCTGTGCACGGCCACCGTGGGCAATCCCGGCGAGCTGGCGGCTGCGCTGACCGGCACGGAGGCTCCCGCCGCGCCTGCCCTTGCCACAGGCCTGGATTCTCCGGCGCAGGCCCCGTCCTCCGCTCCTGCCGCCCGCAGAGCGGATGCGCCAGTGGTTATTGACCAGTCCGGCGCGCCGCAGGGGCCACGGCACTTTGTTTTTCTCAATCCGGAGCAAAGCCCCGCCACAGCCGCCATTGATCTGCTCAAGGCGGCGCTGGCCCGCAACCTGCGCACCATAGTCTACTGCCGCTCGCGGCGCATGACAGAACTCATCAGCCTGTGGGCCGGACAATCAGGGACTTTTTCCGAACGAATCTCCGCCTATCGCGCGGGCTTTCTACCAGAGGAAAGACGCGGCATCGAGGCCCGCATGGCCTCGGGCGAGTTGCTGGCCGTGGTCAGCACCAGCGCGCTGGAACTGGGCATAGACATTGGCGGGCTGGACGTGTGCATCCTTGTGGGCTACCCCGGCACGGTCATGGCCACCCTGCAACGCGGCGGGCGCGTAGGCCGCGCCCAACAGGAATCCGCCGTTATCGTGGTGGCGGGCGAGGATGCGCTGGATCAGTATTTTGCCCGCAATCCCGAAGATTTTTTCAGCCGCCCTGCGGAAAAAGCCGTGGTCAACCCGGACAACGAGGTCATTTTGACCCGTCATTTGGAGTGTGCGGCGGCAGAAATGCCCCTCACCCCCGGTGAAGCCATGCTGGCAAGCCCTGCTGCCCGCGCCGCCGCCCGCGCGCTCAACGCCAAGGGACTATTGCTGCAATCGGCGGACGGCACCCAACTGCTGGCCGCCCGCAAGCGGCCCCAGCGGCATGTGGATTTGCGCGGCACAGGCCAGACCTTCAGCATTGAAGATCAGGACGGCCAGATCATCGGCTCGGTGGATGGCTTTCGCGCATGGCAGGAGACGCACCCCGGCGCTGTTTACCTGCACCGGGGCCGCAGCTATGTGATTGAAGAGATGGACCCGGCCCGCGCCCGCATTGTGGCCAAGGCCGCCAAGGTCTCATGGTTTACGCGCACGCGCGGCCAAAAAAGCACGGATATCCTTGAAGAAGTCGAGCGTGTATCCCTGGGCCGCGTGCTTGTCTGCCGTGGCCGCCTGCGCATCACCGACACCGTGACCGGCTATGAAAAGCGCTCCACCTCGGGCAACCGCCTGCTCACCATCACGCCACTTGCCGCGCCGCCGCAGGTTTTTGAAACCGAGGGCCTGTGGTACATCATACCAGACAGCATCCGTGCCTCGCTGGAAGAACGTTTTCTGCACTACATGGGCTCCATCCACGCCCTTGAGCATGCTGCCATCGGCCTGCTGCCCCTACTCATCATGGCCGACCGCAACGACTTTGGCGGCATTTCCACCCCGCTGCATGCCCAGACCGGGCTGTCGGGAGTGTTCATTTATGACGGCCTCCCGGGTGGGGCGGGCCTGACGCGTCAAGCCTTTCCCGATGCGCGGGGCCTGCTGGAAGCGACCTTCAAGGCTGTTGCCGCCTGCCCCTGCGAGGACGGCTGCCCCTCCTGCGTGCATTCGCCCAAGTGCGGCTCCGGCAACAGGCCCATCAGCAAAATCGGCGCGCTGGAACTGCTGCGCGAAATGCTGGCCCCCGGCTCGGAAGGCGAGGCCCTGTGCCGCGATCTGCGCATCAGCCCCGCCCCAGAGAGGCTGGATATGGAATCTCTGGACGCAGCCTCTGCCCTGGCGGCAGCGCCCCGGCCTGCGGTTTCGGCCCTGGATTTCATCAATGAAGGCAGCCAGCCCGAAGCCGCGCACACTGCAATGGAGGAAGAATCCATGAGCAAAAAGCACTCCGCGCCGGACAACCAGAACAGCCTGTTCGGCGCTAATGGTCTTGCACAGTCCGGCTCCAGCGGCAGCGCCCCCACGCCTCAGAGGGAGGCCAGCAGCGCGCCGGACGCTCAAGGGACAAAGACCTTTGACGCCGCAGGCCTGTTGACGCACATTCCCGTGCCGCCGCCAAAAAATTTTGTGGTCTTTGACGTGGAAACCCGGCGTTCCGCCGCCGAGGTGGGCGGCTGGAACAGGGCCGACCGCATGGGCGTGAGCGTTGCCGTGGCCTACGACAGCAAGGCGGACGACTATTTCTCCTACCAGCAGGAGGAGCTGCCCGCATTGTTCGAGCGCCTGCACGCGAGCGACCTTGTGGTCGGCTTCAACAGCCTGCGCTTTGACTACGCCGTGCTCTCGCCCTTTGCGCCCTTTGATCTGCGCACCCTGCCCAGCCTTGACCTTTTACAGCGCGTGTACGAACGCCTGAACTACCGCCTTCCACTGGACAATCTGGGGCAGGCCACCCTGGGCGAACCCAAGAGCGCCGACGGTCTGCAAGCCCTGCAATGGTGGAAGGAGGGAAGGCTGGAAGATATCGCCACGTATTGCCGCAAGGATGTGGACATCACCCGCCGCCTCTATCTGCACGGTCTGGAGCAGGGCTTTTTGCTGTTCAGCAACAAGGCAGGCTCCCGCGTGCGTGTTCCTGTGGATTTTCACCGGCGCTGAAACTACCAGCCGGAAAAAGCAAGACGCCCGTGATCGCGGGCGTCTTGCTTTCAGATCTCTGTGGAAAGACAGAGTTACTTCAATTTTTTCAGTGTCTTTTCCATACCTTCCGGCAGGGGGTAGACGTGATCCTCACCGGGGAACGCGCCCGCGCGCACTTCACGCGCATAGGCCTCCACCGCCGAGCGCAGGCTTGCGCCCACTTCGCCAAAGCGTTTGACGAAGCGCGGCAGGTGGCTCAGGGTCATGCCCGTCATATCCTGCCACACAAGAACCTGCCCATCGCAGCCAGCGCCAGCGCCGATGCCAATAACCGGGATGGACAGGGCCTGGGTCACGCGCTCGGCCAGTGGCGCGGGCACGCATTCCAGCACCAGGGCGAAAGCCCCGGCTTCTTGCAGGGCGCGGGCATCGTCCAGCAGTTTCTGGGCTGCAGCCATGCTTTTGCCCTGTACCTTGAACCCGCCAAAAGCGTTCACCGATTGCGGCGTGAGGCCAAGATGCCCCATGACGGGAATGGAAGCCCGCGTCAGCGCCCGCACTTCTGCGGCAAATTCCGCGCCGCCTTCAAGCTTGACCGCCTGGGCACGGCCTTCAGTCATGAGCCGCCCGGCATTACGCACGGTATCTTCCACAGAAACGTGGTAGCTCATAAAGGGCATGTCGCAGACCACAAGGGCTTTTTGCGCACCGCGCGCCACGGCGGAGCAGTGGCGCACCATGTCGTCCACCGTGACGGAAAGCGTGTCGGGATAGCCCAGCATGACCATACCCAGCGAATCGCCCACAAGCAGGGCATCCACCCCGGCCATGTCCATGACCCGTGCGGTGCTGTAATCATAAGCCGTCAGCATGACGAGCTTTTCCTGCCCTTTGGCCTCGCGGAAGGTAACTATGGTATTCTTCATGACTGAGCCTCCTTCTGATTGGCATCGTGGGCCAGCCCCATGATGAGGTGGGTAAGTTTGGCAGCCGTAAAGTCCGCATGGTGCAGGCCCTCAATGGGGGCCAGTTCCACCACGTCCAGCCCCACCACGCGGCGGCCCGCCACGCAGCGTTCCAGCATGTACTGGGCCTCGCGCCAGTTGATGCCGCCGGGCGAGGGCGTTCCTGTTGCTGGCATGATGGACGAATCAAGCCCGTCCACATCGAAGGTGATGTAAATATTTTTGGGGAAATCCTCGGGCAGGGGCAGCTCCGGCAGGCCCACGCGGGCGAGGAAGTAGGCATCGTAATGGGTGACGTTGAACTTCTTGCGGATCTCGGCTTCTTCCCGGCAGAAATCGCGCACGGCAAACTGCGTGAGCGGCAGGCCGAGGTCGGCCACGGCACGGTACATGACGCTGGCGTGTGAAAAGGGGCTGCCCTCATACTGGGGCCGCAGGTCAGCGTGGGCGTCAAACTGCACAACCCCAAAGGGTTCGCCCGTTTTTTCCGCCTGCCGGGCCAGCGCACGCAAGGCCCCGAGCGTCACGGTATGTTCACCGCCCAGCACCACAGGCACTGCCTCGCAGGCAATGGCATGGGCCACAGCGGCCTCTATGCGGTCAAGCGTGTCGGTTATGGGGCCAGCGCAGTCCACGGCCTGAGCGGTAAAAAAACCTGACTCGCCAGGTGCGAATCCGCATTCCCAGGCTTCAAGCTGGTGGGATGCGGCAAGCAGGGCTTGCGGGCCTTTGACCGTGCCGCCGCCATAAGAAACGCTCTGCTCCAGAGGAACGGGGATAATGTGAAACCCTGCCTGCTCCGGCGCAGACTGGGGATATTCAGAAGCCAGAAACTTGTCTTGCATGTGATCCTGCCGTGATTTGACATAAAAAAACGGCCCGCTTGGGGAGGCAGGCCGTTTCGGTTGGAGGAGACTGTCAGCAAAAGAAAGGAAGGTACTTTCCAAGCTGCAATGGCCGTGCCACAAAAAGCAGCATACGAATAATCATATAACACGCTGCTTTTTATTGGTAATTTTTTTCAGCCCCTCACTGGACGCGTTAAAAATGTTTAACCCCACGTGCCTGCGCCCTGCCTGGAAGGCGCAAAACTGTACAAAATATTTTCTTGCACAGCCTACTGCACAGTATCCTTGCCCGGCGCAACAGCCGCACCCTGCAAAGAAAGGGAAAGCTTTTCGGCCAGTTCGCGCGCGGCAGGCGTATTGCGCCATTCGTCAAAGAGTTTCTGCCAGCCGCCAAAATCCACAAAGTTGCGGTCAAGCTGCGCTTCGTGCATCTGCACCCAAGCGTTGAAAAGCTGCATCTGCACCTGGAAGGTGGCGCTCTCAAAAATCATGGCCGCAGTATCGCGGGGCATGACCTGACCGTCCACATGGGCCAGAACAAAATTACAGACCGCGCGGCGGGAGGTTTCAAAGGTCACTTCCTGACCGTTCATGTCTTCTGCCAGAGGCAGCAGACGGGGGAACAGCTCGCTGATGCGCTCCATGGCCTTGACCGGCACGGCGATGAACAGAGCGGGCTGGCCGTCCGTAGCGGCAGGGGCATCGGGCTTTTCAGAGATGAAATAAAAACGCAGCCAGTTCTCGAACATGACGGCTTCCAGAACCTTGGCAACGCCATTCTGAAATTGTTCTTGAGCTTCGGGCATGGGGACTCCCTTAATGTTTTACGGCCACGACCCGCAGCCGCCGATAATCAGCAATCCAACCGCCGTTATTCCACATGGATGCGCGCAGGGCATCCGCCACGGCGGCAAAAACCTTTTCCTGAGCCTCTGGGGCCACGCAATCCAGATCCTGAGCAAAAAACTGGGCCATCCAGCGGGCAAGGCCTTCTTCCCCTCCTTTGAGAGGGGTAGGCCTGTCGTACTCTTCCGCAAGCCGCACGGAAAATCCGTGACGGCTCAGCAGGCCTGCGTATTCCTGCGCCGAGGGAAAATAAAAACGCTCGCTGTTCAGATGCGCCGGGCCAATGCCTTCCCCTGCCAGCACGGCCTGAAAGGCCGCCCCAAAGGCAGCGCGGATACGCCCGATATTGCCCTGCGCGCCAAATTCGCACACCAGAAGGCCGCCGGGGCGCAGCGCCCGCGCCATGGCGGCGGTCAGACGCTCCTGATCTTCTATCCAGTGCAGCGCGGCGTTGGAAAACAGCGCGTCCACGCAGCCGTTCCACGGCATGTCGCAGGCGTCCATTACCAGAAATTCCACTTGCGGCAGGCGCATCCTGGCCTGCTCGATCATGTCGGGCGAGGCGTCGATGCCCACCACGCGGGCGGCTCTGGCGGTCAAGGCTTCTGTCAGTGTGCCTGTGCCGCAGCCTACGTCAACAACAAAGCCCAGACCATCGGGCAACAGCCCCAGCAGGTTTTCACCGTAGGCTGCCACAAAGTCGTGGCTCTGGTCATAAAGACGGGCATCCCAATCCATGAATCCGGTTCTCCCTGCGCGGCGAAAAAAAGCGCAAGCGCCACTTGTTGTAAACATCAGACTACAGCGCGTCAATGCGGCGGGCTGATTTGCAGCAACAATGCCGCCCGATCCCCGCCAGAAACGAGCAGGCTCAGGCCTGCTTTTCCCGCACGGCGCGCTTTTGCATTTCGCTGTTGCCAACTTGTCCAAGTACTGCGGCGGCAAGCCCCGTGCAGGCGCTCACCAGACCCAGCGGCACAGCGGTATCGCCCCCGGCCAGCCCCACAAGGGGGGAGGTGCACGCGCCAAAAATAAAGACCGCCACGCCCAGAATGCCCGAGGCCGTTCCCGCGCCAACATTTTGCGCGCTGATGCCAAGGGTAAAGCTGGTGGGGAGCGTCATGCCCTGGAGGGCGATCATGAAAAACAGCCCCACGAGCAGCGGCAAAGGCGAAGCTGGCGCGAGCACCGTCACGGCCAGTACGCCAAGGCAGGCCGCACAGCGCAGCGTGTTGCCGATTTGCAGCAAACGGGCTTCGCCAAAACGGCGCGACAGCCGGGCTGTGGCAAGGGCGACAAACATGACGCTCAAGGCGTTGCAGCCAAAAATGACGCTGTAGCCCTGCGGCGAAATGCCGTACATGCCCTGCAGCACAAAGGGCGAGGCCGCCACGTAACCAAAAAATCCGCCCATGGTGAAACCCTGCACGCCCACATAACACATGAAGGGTTTTTGCCGCAAAAGCTCGCCCATGGCCTTCCACGAGGCGCGCAGACCACCCTCGCGGCGCATGGTTTCCGGCAGTGTTTCGGGCAGGCCCGCAGCGCTCAGCACGATGAGCAACACCCCAAAGCCCGTCAGAAAATAAAAAATCAGGGGCCAACCGCTCAGGGATGCCAGCCACCCGCCCAGAAGCGGCCCGGTAATGGGGGCAATGCCGTTGACCGCCATAAGCAGGCTCATGAAGTTGGTCAGCTCCGGCCCGCGAAACAGGTCGCATGCCATGGCGCGGGCCAGCACAATCCCCCCTGCCCCGCCAAGCCCCTGCGCAAAGCGCAGAGCAATAAAGCTGTTGCCCGTTTTGGCCGCTGCGCAACAGATGGAAGCCAGCGTAAAGAAGATCAGCGCCATGAACAGTGGCTTGCGCCGTCCGGTGGAGTCTGAAATGGGCCCCACAAACAATTGCCCGAGGGCCATGCCCAGCAGACAGGCCGTGATGGTCAACTGGGTTGTTGCCGTGGAGATATTAAGATCTGCCGCCAGCGCGGGCAGGCTTGGCAGATAGGTATCGGTACACAGCGGGCCAAAGGCAGCCATCATGCCCAGCAAGAGCGCCAGAAACAGCCTGCGGCGGCGGGGCAGCCTTGCGCCGGCACCCACAATATAATCATTTTCCGTAATGCGCATGTTTGTCCTTTTTCTTTTCTTTGCGCGATATTCGGGACGAGCGCGGGCAAAGTCAAGGGCGGGGAATGCCCCTGCGCGGCTCTGGTATGCGCTGCCGCCTTATGCTACCCTGCGCCCATGATTGATTACGCTCAAGCCCTTAACGAAGCCCAGTACGAGGCAGCCACCTGCGGCGACGGCCCTGTGCTGGTTGTGGCAGGCGCAGGCAGCGGCAAAACCCGCACCATCGTCTACCGTCTGGCATGGCTGGCAGAACACGGCGTGGAACCTGACGCCATGCTCCTGCTCACCTTCACCCGCAAGGCCGCGCAGGAAATGCTGCACCGCGCGGGG
Source organism: Desulfovibrio sp. UIB00 (assembly GCF_022508225.1). Classification (NCBI taxonomy): domain Bacteria; kingdom Pseudomonadati; phylum Thermodesulfobacteriota; class Desulfovibrionia; order Desulfovibrionales; family Desulfovibrionaceae; genus Desulfovibrio; species Desulfovibrio sp. UIB00. The sequence continues at coordinate 137,764 of NZ_JAETXJ010000007.1, forward strand.
CTGTTGCTCAATCAGGGGCTTGCGGGCGTGCAGGGCGGCACCTTCCACGCCTTTGGCTTTGGGGCGCTCAGGCGCTGGAAACCCGAATGGCTTGGCGACAGACCCTTCACAGTCATGGATTCCGCCGACATCAACGAGGCGGTCAAACACTGCAAGGATCAGCTCAAGCTGGGCAAGGGGGACAGGTCGTTTCCCAAAACCCAGAGCATTGTGGGGCTGCTGAGCAAGGCCCGCAACAAGGAGCTGCCGCTGGACGAAGTGCTGCGGCGCGAAGCCTTTCACCTGCTGCCCCATGCCGATGGTCTGGCCCGGCTGGGTGATGCCTACAATGCCTACCGCCGCGACAAGGGCCTGCTGGATTACGATGATCTGCTGTTCGAGCTTGAGGCCCTGCTGCGTGAAAATCCGCTGGCGGCCGCCTCGCTGCGGCAGAGGTTCAGCCATATTCTTGTGGACGAATATCAGGATACCAACCTGGTTCAGGCCCGCATTGTGCGCCTGCTGGCAGGGCCCTTGGACGGCCCACCAGGCAACGTCATGGCTGTGGGCGACGAAGCCCAGTCCATCTATGCCTTTCGCGGCGCCAATGTGCGCAACATATTGGACTTCCCCACGCTTTTTCCCGGCGCGCGCGTTGTACGGCTGGAGGAAAACTATCGCTCCACCAAGCCCGTGCTGGATGTGGCCAACAACCTGCTCTCCCACGCTGCGGAATCTTTCCGCAAAAATCTGTTCACGCGCAAGGAAGGCGGCGACCCGGTACGCCTTGTGACCCCGCTCAGCGACATGAGTCAGGCCAAGCTGGTGGTGCGCCGGGTTGAAGAACTGCTGGCGACCCATCTGCCGCACGAAATCGCGGTGCTGTTCCGCGCGGGCTTCCATTCCTATAATCTGGAAATGGCCCTCAACCAGGCAGGCATTGCCTTTCGCAAATACGGGGGGCTGCGCTATACCGAGGCTGCCCACGTCAAGGATGTTATCGCCTACGCCCGCCTGCTGCTTAACCCGCTCGACCTGCCCGCCTTTGCCCGCGTGGCGGCCCAGCACAGCGGCATTGGCCCCAAGACGGTAGAAAAACTCTATGCCGTGGCCCGCAGCGGCGACCAGAAATCCACAGAAAAAGCCTTTGCCAAGTATCCGGGATTTCTGGAAGACATGCGCTTTGTGGACGACCTGCGCGCCCGGCCCATGCCGCCCTCGGGCACGCTGTCGTCCGTTCTTGAGCATTACCGCCCTCGCCTCGAGGCCCTCTACCCGGAAGACTGGCCCCGCCGCCAGCAGGGGCTGGAAGAAATCATCCAGATGGCCTCCGGCTACAGCGAACTGGATCTTTTTGTGGCAGATCTTGCCCTTGAAGCGCCGGAAGACGATGACGCCGACAGCAACGAGGGCAAGATCACCCTTTCCACCGTGCATTCGGCCAAGGGGCTGGAGTGGAATGCCGTTCTGATCATTGATCTGGTGGAAGACCGCTTTCCTTCGCGCCACGCTCTGGCCCGGCCAGAAGATTTTGAAGAAGAGCGCCGCCTCATGTACGTGGCCTGCACCCGCGCGCGGCAGTGCCTTGACCTTTACGCCCCGGCTTCGCTTTACAACAGGGCGGAGCGCGGCAGTCAGCACGTGAGCCAGAGCCCCTTTGTGCGTGAGCTTGCGCCCGGCATGGTTGAAGAATGGATTGAAGGCTTCGGCGGCGTGCTTTCGCGCCGTAGCGTTGGCGGCGTGGGTTTTGGGCGTAAAACCGCCATGTCTTCTGCTGGCGGGCCTGGTGGCGCGCAGGTCTTTTCGGGCGGGCTTTTGCCGCGTCCGCAGCGCCCGCCGAGCCACGATGCCTATGACGACTGCCAGCTTGCGCCTGACGATGCGCCGGTGAATGCGCCAGCAAGCGGCTCGGGCAAGCAGACTTTTCCCTTTGCGACCCCCACGTCCACCCCTGCGGCGGCTCATGGAAGTTCAGGGTCGCAGGCCGCAGCCGATGGCGAACTGTGTTACTGCCGCCACCGTATTTTCGGGCGGGGCAAGATCGTGCGACATCTGCCGCCGGACAAGGTGCAGGTGAATTTCCCCGGCTTCGGCCTCAAGGTCATCCTGAGCGAATATCTGATTCTGGAGAGCTGATATGGTTCCGCCCCACGCATCCCCTGTTTCTCATGGCTCTCTTTCTGAAGACGGCATTCTAGCCTGTCTTGGCAGGCATTTTCCGCAGACCGGGCCTTCCCTGCTGCTGGGCAGGGGCGATGACTGCGCCGTGCTGCGCGGCGGCAAGCCCCTTGCCGTGAGCAGTGACCTTTTTCTGGAAGACGTGCATTTTCGCCGCTCGTATTTTACCCCTGAAGAAACAGGCTACAAGGCGCTGGCCGTCAATGTGAGCGATCTTGCGGCCTGCGGGGCGCGGCCCGCCGCCTTTACCCTCTGCCTCGGCCTGCCCGGCTGGGTGGACGAGCCGTGGCTGGACGCGTTTTTCTCCGGCATGGCCGGGCTTGCCAAGCAACACAACATGGTGCTGGCCGGAGGCGATCTTTCCGGCTGCGAGCGCCTGCATATTTCTGTGACCGTGTGGGGCGAACCCGCCGACCCCGGCACCTTTCTTGTGCGCGGCGGCAGCATGCCCGGCGATGTGCTCTTTGTGGTGGGCCGCCTTGGCCTTGCCCGGGTGGGGCTCAAAGCCCTTGAAGCTCAAGGCCGCGCGGCTCTGGAGCAATGGCCCGCCGCCTGCGCGGCGCACCTGCACCCCGAGCCGCAGGTGGACGCTGGCCTCATGCTGGCGCGGGCAGGATTCAACGCCCGGCCGCCTGCGCTCATGGATGTTTCTGACGGCATCATGCGTGATCTGCCCCGTTTGCTTGGCCTTACGGGCGAATTGAGCGCGGCGGGTCAGGCCTCGCGCGGCAGCTTGGGGGCGGAAATTATGCTGGCCCGTGGGCAGCTGCACCCGGAAGTAGTGAGCTATGCCGAAGCCCATGGCAAAAATCCCGTACACGAGGCCCTGCTTGGCGGCGAGGATTACGCCCTGCTTGGTTCGTGCGCGCCCGACATGCTGCCCCCCCTGCATGCGGCCATACCGCGCCTTACAAGCATCGGCGTTGTCACCGCTGGCGGCGGTATTGTGTGCAACAACGAACCGCTGGACACTCTGTCGGACATGCGCGGCTTTGACCACTTTGAGCACAAAAGGCAGAAAGCCTGACATGCACGCATGGCAAAACAAAGGAAATCCCGCATGAGCAACACCTCGCACCGATCAGCATCCGCGCCGCTTTCAAACGATCAACCATCCATCCCTTCTGAGACGGTTGAAGAATTTCGCGCAATTTGCCGCGATGCATGGAAGCAGGGCCTGCTGTCCGGCTGCAACGGCAACACCAGCCGCAGGCTCGGCAGCAACGCGCCAGGGCTTGTCTGTGTCACGCGCAGCGGCGCTGCCAAGGGCAGGCTGACCGCCGCCGACTGTTGCCTTATGGACATCGCCACAGGCGCAACCGTGTCTGGCGGGCCTGCGTCCACTGAATCGGGCATGCACCTTGCCATCTATCGCGCCCGCCCGGACTGCAACGCCATTTTGCACACACACCCTCGCCGCCTGCTTGCCTTGAGCCTGCGGCTGGCGGGCAGGCAAGAGGACTTTTTGCGCCTGCCCCTTTTTGAAGCCGAGGTGTGGCGGGCCAAGCTGGGCTTTGCCCCGGCACTCCCCCCCGGCACCGCCGAGCTGGCAGAGGCCGTAGCTCTGGCTGCCAGCGGCAAGGATGCCGTGTGGATGGCTGGGCATGGCCTGTGCTGTCTTGGGCGCACCTTGGCCGATGCCCTGTGTCTGGCTGAAGAGCTGGAACATCTGGCCGCGCTACAGATACTTGCCACGGTTTAACGCTGGCATTGCCACCTTTTTCTTACAGCCCGCATTTTGCGGGCTTTTTTGTTCGTTCAGTGTTACAACTTGCAAAAACATATGCGCAGCTGTAACATGCACTATATTTTCGTAACACGAACTCAAAGGAGCCCTCCACCATGCATATCCGTTCGCACCTCTGCACCGCTCTGGCCCTTATGGGTCTCATGATTTCCAGCACTGCCGCCCTGGCCCACGAATTCATCCTCAAGCCCGACACGGCAACCCCTGCCGCCGGGCAGAAAACCCGCCTGCAGGCGCAGGCGGCCCATGTGTTCATGGTCAGCGAAGAAGCCGAAAACCCCGCCAACGTGCGCTTGTACCTCTTGCAGGGCGACAAAAAAACCGACATCGCCCTTGCGGAAGACAAGGCGCTTGTTTCGCTGGTGGGCGACTTCACCCTCGCGCAGAACGGCCCCGCCATGCTGGTGGGCCACCGCCTGCCCCAGATATGGTGCGAAACAACCCAGGGTGAAATGGAAGGCAGCCGCTCCGCCCTTGAAGCCAAAGGCATGAAGGTCAAATCTTCCGGCAAGTATGAAAAATTCGCTAAAACCCTGCTCAATCCCGCCAGCAACGACACCCTGTTCGGCAAGGCCCTTGGTCAGGATCTGGAACTTGTACTGCTGACCAATCCCGCTGACATCAAGCCCGGCGCCCCCCTGAACGTACAGGTACTGCTGCGCGGCAAGCCCGTGGCCAACGCGACTGTGGGCCTGACCCACGATGCCTTCAGCAAGGAACAGGACACCTACAAATCCAAGGTGCAGACTGATGCGCAGGGCAAGGCATCCTTTACCGTGGACAAGCCCGCACTGTGGATGCTGCGCACCACTGTGGTGGAAAAGACCCCCGGCACGGACGCGGATGAGCACCATCTGCGCGCCACCTATGTGTTCCCCGTAAAGTAGCCCCATATCCACACGCAGGCAGGCGGGGGAAGGTTCGCTTTCTCCCGCCTGATCGCATTCCCACATATGCTTGAGGCAAGGATAGTTATGCGCATTTTTCTTTTGGGGCGCTGCGCCGCCATCTGTCTTGCGGTTGCGCTGCTTCTGACAGGTACCGTTGCCCAGGTTTCGGCCCATGCCCTGTATGCGGCAGACACCCGGCATGACGGCGTGGTGCTTGTGCAGTTTGCCTACTCCAGCGGCGAGCAGCCCACCTATGCCAAGGTGGAGGTTTACAGCCCCGCAGACGACAAGGTGGAATTTCAGAATGGCCGCACGGACGCGCAGGGGCGCTTTGCCTTCATGCCTGATGCGCCGGGCCACTGGCGTATCATCATGGCCGACAACATGGGGCATAGGGTTGAACACCCGGTGGAAATCAGCGCCGCTCAGGGGGCCGTAGCCGCAGACAGCGGGCACGATGCGGGGCCAGGCGGCTTTGCCATGCCCTTGCGCATTCTGCTGGGCCTGAGCCTGATTGCCAACATGGCGCTGGCGGCTGCCGTGATGCGCCGCAGAAAAAAACTTACGGTATAATGGTTCAAAACTGTTTTTGACCCAAAAAAACGGGTGCCTCCTGAAGGAAGCACCCGTTTTTACATCAGCAATGAACGTTTATTTCGGTTCGATAACTTCCCTGCCGCCCATGTAGGGAACCAGCACCTTGGGCAACACAAGGCTGCCGTCCTTTTGCTGGCAGTTTTCAAGGATGGCGGCAATGGTGCGGCCCGTGGGCAGGCCGGAGCCGTTGAGCGTGTGCAGGAACGTGGCCTTGCCGCCCTTGGGCTTGAAGCGGATATCGGCCCTGCGGGCCTGAAAGTCCGTGCAATTGGAGCAGGACGAAATTTCGCGGAAGGTTTTTTGCGTGGGCAGCCACACTTCAACATCATAGGTTTTGGCAGAGCTGAAGCCCATGTCACCCGTGCAGAGCGTGATGACGCGGTAGGGCAGTTCGAGCATTTCCAGTAGGTTGCAGGCATGACCGCGCATGATCTCAAGCTGGTTGAAGCTGTCGTCAGGATGGGCGAAACGCACCATCTCTACCTTGGTAAACTGGTGCATGCGGATAAGGCCGCGCGTATCCTTGCCCGCGCTGCCCGCCTCGGAGCGGAAGCAGGGTGTGGCCGCGCAGTAGGCGCGGGGCAGGTCGGCCTCGTCCAGCACTTCGCCAGCGTGCAGGTTGGTCAGCGGCACTTCGGCAGTGGGAATCAGGTAGTATTCCCACTCGCGCAACTTGAACAGGTCTTCCTCAAACTTGGGCAACTGGCCCGTGCCTGTCATGCTGGTGCGGTTGACCATGTAGGGCGGGCAGACTTCAATATAGTCTTCAGCCACAGTGTGCTGATCAAGAAAAAAGTTCACCAGTGCGCGTTCAAGGCGCGCGCCCCAGTTCAGGGACACCACAAAGCGGCTGCCGGTCAGGCGGGCGGCGCGCTCAAAATCAAGCCCGCCAAGGGCCACGCCCAGATCGCCATGCTCGCGCGGCTCAAAATCAAATTCGCGCGGCGTGCCCCAACGGCGCACCTCCACGTTTTCCGATTCATCCTTGCCCACGGGCACGGCGGCGTCAGGCAGGTTGGGTACGCGCATGAGCCAGGTTTCCACATCGGCCTTGGCTTGGGCGGTTTCAACGTCCAGCTCCTTGATGCGTTCGGAAACGCCGCTCATTTCGGCCAGCAGAGCCGTGGCATCTTCGCCCGCGCGTTTTTTTGCGGCCACTTCGGCAGAGGCCACGTTGCGGCGGCTCTTGAGGGTTTCCACCTCGGTCAGCAGGGCGCGGCGGCGGGCGTCCAGCGCTAGAAATTCATTAACATCCAGATCCGAATGCCTGTCGGTCAAAGCCTTGGTCAGCACTTCGGGCTGCTTTTGCACCAGTTTGAGGTCAATCATAGCCGCTCCTGAAAAAAACGCGCACCGCGCGGGATATAGCAAAATCTGCTCCACATGAGGATGGGGAGCGCAACAGAGAGGCTGTAGCATGCTGGGCCGCTGCCTGCAAGGCGGCTGCATGCGGCCTGTACCTGACAATCTGGCGCAGGCAGACCTGCAAACCTTGCAAAAGGCAAATTTTGCGTATACGTAGTAACAAGTATTCTGGAGATTTTCTATACAAGTTACGTGAGGCCGTCATGAAACATTTTCGCATTGTTCTTTGTGTATCCCTGCTGGCGTTGCTTGCAGCCTGCGGGCCGAGCAACAATGTCCGACTCTTGCCGCCGCCCGCTCTGGACGCTTCGGTGCTTCCTTCTCCCAACGCACCCCGTGTGACTGTTGTGATGTTTGAAGACAAACGCATGGATCAGACCGTCATCGGCACCCGCCGCGACAACAGCGCGTTTGTCACCACCGACAATGTCGCCCAGTGGATCAGCAAGGCTCTGGCCGATGAACTTGCGCGCAACGGCATGCAGGTTTCCTATTCCATCAGCGTGAACGAAGCGCGCAAGGGCAACCCCGACTTTATGGTCACTGGCCAGGTCGATGAAGCCAACATCCGCGAAACGTCCACCACCGACATGTCCACATCGCTGCGCGCAAACTACGTGCTTGCCAATCGGCAGGCGCGCATCCTGCGTGAATCGCTCAACGCGTCACAGTCGCGCACCGGCCTGCCCTCAGGCAGCGCTGCCGACAACCTGATGCTGGAAACTCTGCGCGACTTGGTCAAACCCATGGCGCACAAGATTGTCCAGACCATCGAGGCAAAAAAATAAGCCCATGCGGGCCTTGCGTACATTGTTTTCCAGCTTGCCCATGGCGGTTCTGCTGGGAGCTTTTGCCCTGCCGCCGGTTTTGTTGACCGGCGGTGCGGCATGCGCAGCAGAACACACGCCCGGCCCACCGGCGGCAGTCTCTGCCGCTGACAAACCAGCACCGGAGGGCAAGGACTCACAGGGCAATACAGCTGACAATACCCCAGCTGAAAGTGCCAGCCCAACTCCTGCTGATCCGCTCTCGCCTCTAGAAAATGGCCCCTCTGCTTCCAGACCAGGCCCCCTCCCCCTGCCATCGCCCGTTCTTCGCAGCGCGCACTGCCCCGCCGCGCCACTGCCCCCGCACGCCCAACGCCTGTGCGCGGAAGCCGCAGCCCTTCTTGAGGCCTTGCACACTGCCGCAGCAGCTCTGCCCAACAGGCGCGACATCCGCATGGGCATCACCGATTTCAACGAATACACAGCGCTGGCCGCTGAACTGTACACCCCGCTGACAGAGGTTGACCATGCTGCCGCTGGCGGGGATTCCAGCGCGCAAAGCATGACGGTTACCTTGCTGGCCCGGCCCGATGCGGCGGAAACACTGCTGCGGCTACTGCGCAATCCTGACGCCCTGAAAGTGCGGCGTTTGCTGCTGGCCGACCTGATGACCGCAACGGCAAATGCCCGGCATGTCGCTCAGGAACTCGCCGCCGCCGATGCCCTGCCTGGATCTGGCGGCTCCGGCGATGCGTCCCCCGGTTCTGGCGGTACATGGTATATTGCCAAGGCGACGCCGCCGGGGCAGTTGACCCAGCACCCGCCCATGCCTACCCCCGAAGACATCACCAAGGAGGCGGCGCAACAGAAAGCGCAGCTGAACGCTGATGCCCTGGCAGACACTTTTGCCGCCGCCATTGCGGCTCTGGATACACTGCGCCTTTCGCCCGAGGGTTGGCTGACCTCGGCAGAGTCTCTGGCAATCCTTGAAAAAGCTGCCGTCAGTCTGCCGCAGAGCGCAGCTACCCGGCTACTTCTGGGCGAGGCACTCTTGCAGGCGGGCATGCCGCAGCGCAGCATCGCTTCCTGCACTGCCGCGCTGGAACTTGCCCCCGGCCTTGGCCGCGCGCGGTACATCCGCGCACTGGCCCACTGGCGCTTGCAGCAACTGGCGCTTGCCGAAGATGACCTGAGCGCGGTGCTGGAAGCCACAACGGATGCTTTCCCCCACACATCGGACAAAGTTCGGCTTTTGCGGGCCCGTGGTGCGTTGCGCATGCTGCGCAGCAACGAACCCGGCATGTGCGATGATCTGGCCGCCGCCTGCGCTCTGGGCGATTGTGAAGGCCTTGCCGCCGCCCGAGGGCAACAGATGTGCCTTACATCTTCAAGGCAAGAGGGCGCCCCGCCCGCTGCGGATGCCGTCACGCCTCAACCACCCGCCAGGGCTGGCGACACGGCGGCAAAACCATGAGCCGAGCCCCTCTGCTTAAAGTTTACGGGCATGTGTATCCTGTGAACGATGATTTTTACGCAGCTCTGGAACAGTCCTGCGCCGATGCCATGCCGGATGAAGATGACGTGCCTGTTCTTGAGCGTGACGGCGATATGGCCCGCATCTCCTTTGAAGGCATGTACTTTCCCGTGGATGAAGTACTGGCGGTACTTGGGGAGCATATCTGCCCGGAGCATAAGGGAAAGCTTGACGTGCTTGATATGGAGGGCTGGCGGCTTAATCGCCACGCCTTCAACTGCGGGCGTATTGAAAGCCACAGCGCTCCGCTGAACAACGTTCTGGATTACTCCGGCCATTAATTTTTCGACTCTTTGTCCTTCCTGCCTGAATTACGGCATATTTCACCGAGGCAATCCGCGCTTGTGCCGCTACGCCAGAATGTGATTTAATCACATTTCGCTCGCGAGTTTCCGCGCAAAAAATTATGGCTTTCATATTTTTTTGTTCGCGGCCGCCCTTTGTTCCCATAATCACAAGCTTTGTGCCCGCCAGGTATTTGGCATCTTCGATATTTCTTGAGCACAGGCCTTTCTGCCCGAAATCTCTGGCGAAAGGGTTCCCTTATGTATATTCTGGCGTTGAAATCGACAGAGTCTTTGCCGCAGTTCCGCGCAGCAGGGGCAATGCCCTGAACCAATTCGGGCGGCAAAGGAGGGGGAACCGTGTCGATGCAAAAAACCACCAGCGAATCCTTTTGCTGGGCCGTCGACCCAGACCTGAACTACCGTCATGTGGATGCGGTAAAGGAACAGTTGCTGGAATTACCAGCGGGATCCCTCGCGGGTAATTCTCTGGTTCATTGCATGCACCCGGACGATGCCGCCATGCTGCGCCAAGCCATTGCTCCTGCCAAACCCAGGGCGCTCACAGGCTGCACCGTGCGCTATGTGTGCCCAAGAGGTACACACACGGTTACCAGCCTGAACATAAGGCCCGTGCACAGTGCCAGCGGTGCATTTCTCGGCTTTGAGGGCGAAGAGCGCAGCATAGGCTCTGTAGATATGCGCGATGATCTCGCGCCAATTTTTGAGGAGGTGTTCGCGCACGATTTCATGGCGCTCTGCATCGTTAACAGGGATGGGCAACTGTTGGCGGTCAACGCACAGTATGCCATTATTGCGAACAAGCCCGCCAACGCCCTGGTGCGTTCCCACATTCTTGAAGCGGGCATCCCTTCCGTTGACGTGGTGGACGAGGCTTTCAGGGTACTCCCATCTAGAGAAGTCATTCCCGAACAGGAGATCATCTGGGACGGCAAGGACTACGTCATGTCCATCTACGCCCTGCCCAATGCCTGCGGCGAGCTTCACTCCATCTGTGTGTCGCTGCGCGACATAAGTCTGCGCAAGGGGTTGGAACGTCGGCTGGAGGCCGCCAATCGGCAACTGGAAGCAATGAATCTCAAGGATTACCTGACAGGCGTGTTCAACCGCCGCCATTTTGATGAAGCCCTGCAAAGGGAAGTGGCGCGCCTTGCGCGGGAAGGCGGCGACATGTGTGTTGCCATGGTCGATGTGGACAAGTTCAAGCTGTACAACGATGCCTATGGGCACCTTGCCGGGGACGACTGCCTTGCCCGTGCGGCAAAGGCCATGAGCGCCGCTCTTTTCAGACCCGGTGACGAACTGTTCCGCTACGGCGGCGAGGAATTCGCCATCATCATGCCCCATACAGGGAAGGAAAGCGCCACAATGGTTGCCGAACGCGTGCGCGAAGCCATCAGCGCCCTGCGCATCCCCCACTGCCAAAGCGCCCTTGGGCGTGTGACCATCAGCATCGGGGTTGCGGCGCTTAGCTCGGCCTGCGCCCTGTCAGGGCATACTGCCTGCGAAAAACTCATCAGAGTAGCGGACAAAGCCCTGTACGCCGCTAAGAACAGCGGTCGCAACAAGGTCGCCTCAGCCACGTGCAGCATTGCCGAGAGCGATTAACAGCGCAAAACAAAGCCCCGCTGGTTTATCCGGCGGGGCTTTGCGGTTAAGGCAAGCTTGAGTAAAGGCGCGATTGGCGCGAACTTATTCCCGCTCAAAAAGTGATTTCTGAATCAGGGCATCAGCACGGTCATCGGCCCCACGCAGGGAATCATAGGCCTTTTGCAGGGCATCGGGCCAGTCCGCATCGCTCACATCGCTGATAAACAGCAAGGTCAGGTCACCCTCAGTGGACACGTCCGCATGGGTCATGACCCTGCCGGACATGGCCTGGAACGTCCAGCCGCCGCCATCGTCAGCCTTTGAAGGCGCCGTGCCTTTAAGCCTGGCCGACTGCTTTTCGGCAAACTGCTTGGGCGTCAGATTGCCGGTTTCCACCTTGGTAAAAATACCAATGGAAAAAAATGAATCTTGCCCGCAGGAAACAGTTACAATGCTTTCTTTTTCTGTTGCCGAGCACTTGGCGGGCAAATCTATGCTGAAATGGTTAAATTTTTTTTCCGCAGCGGCAGCCGCCCCGCACAGGCCCGCCAACAGCACACAGGCCATCAATGAACCCAACAGCGCATATTTCATGGACAAGCTCCTTGAAATGTCCGCGCAGTGCGCGGTATTTTTTCGGGCGGAAGTATCGCACAAGCAAGGGCGGCTGTCTAGAACAGCCGCCCGCAATACTCATAATACAAGAATTTTATTACCTATTATTGTCAGAGCACATTAGCCGCACTACAGATAGCGCTGCCCCTAAAACTGGTAAAGAAACACAGGGCTGCTGGAAGAAAGGCTGCCCAGTGCGCTCAGATCAACCCCGAGCATGGTTTTGAGGCTGCGCGGCAGCCAACCGCCTTCCTTGGGCCGGGTCACAAGCTTGCGCTCTGCTGGTACGCCGCACTGTTCCGCAAGCCAGGCCAAAGCCGTTTGCTGCCCGCCCAGTTCGTCCACCAGTCCAAGCTGCACGGCCTCCCGCCCAGTAAAAATCTTGCCGCTGGCAAGCGCGGCGGCGCGGGCATGCTCCATATGCCGTCCATCGGCCACGATATCCACAAACTGCTGGTGCATGTCATCCAGCACTTTTTTAAAATAGTCGCGCTGCTCGGTGCTCAGCGGGCGCATGTAGGAACCGGCGTCTTTGTAGGGAGCGGTGGTTATTGTCTCCTGCCCCACCCCGATTTTGCCCATAAGGCCCTGCAACTGCGGAATATCCATGCGAACGCCAATGGAACCTGTCACGGTGGAGGCATTGGCAAACACGCGCGACCCCGCCATGCTGACCATCAGCCCGCCCGATGCGGCCAAAGACCCCATGCTTACAGCCACGGGCTTTTTGCGGGCCAGTTCTCGCACGGCGCTATAAATTTCCTGCGATGCCGCAGCGCCCCCGCCAGGCGAATCCACACGCAACAGTACGCCCGCTATCATGGGGTCGCGCTCCACCTTGCGTATCCATTCAAGGGCAGGTTCCGGATCCATGATGGGGCCGGAAACAGACACAAGGGCTATGCGCTGGCCGCCCATGAGGCCGTTGCTGCCAAGAGCAGCGCCAAACACACCGACACCTGCCAGCAAAAGCAGTATAAGCCCCCAAAAGATGACCGGATGCCGCTTACGGAATGGGCGACGCAGCAGATCCTTCCACACGTTTGCCGGAACCTGGGCCAGCGGGCAGGCGCAGGACTGCCCAGCCGAGGGGGCAGGCGCTGCTGAGGACGCCGCAGCTGGTGCAGATTCGGCCAGGCCGCCATCGGGCATGGCGGACATGGAAAGCGGAGACTCTGTATTCAATGAAAATTCCTGATTGCTCATAACGCTCTTTGACCTGATTGTAGTTGTGATGGGCCGTGGCCCGATGGTGGAAAAATCCGCAGGCTGGCTACACTATCGGCGGAGATGGCCGCATGGCCTGTTCAATGACTTGGAAATTTTTATGGCAAGGGTCTGGGCGCACGGTTGGGCTGACGGCAGAGGCCGGAGACTGGCGCGGAGCGGGATTGTTCACGCAGGTTCATGCGACTGTGGCAGGCTGTTTGTCTGGTTCATGGCGCGCATTGTTTGCCCAGGGGAGCCTATACTTTTTAGGCACATCCTGACTTTTTGTTGCATTGGCGCGCCCCGCAAGTGCAGGGCGCGCCTTTTATATTTAGCGTTGCATGGGTTCAGGCCAGAATTCTGCGGCCATTTCGCGCAGTTTGAATTTCTGGATCTTGCCGCTGGCGGTGAGCGGGAACCCTGTTATTGTTTTGATGTACTTGGGTATCTTGTACCACGACACCTTGCCGCGACAAAAATCGCGCACGTCTTCCGGCAGAATTTCCACGCCAGGACGGGGGATGATGAAGGCCGCGACCTCTTCGCCGTACTTGCGGCTGGGAACAGCCACAACCTGCACGTCCAGAATGCCGGGCATGCCCATAAGGAACTCTTCAACCTCACGCGGATAGATATTTTCGCCGCCACGGATAATCATATCCTTGATGCGGCCCGTCACGCGCAGGTAGCCGTTTTCGTCCATAACGCCCAGATCGCCGGAATGCAACCAGCCTTCGGGGCTGATGGCCTTGGCCGTGTCATCGGGCATATTGTAGTAGCCCTTCATGACATTGTAGCCACGGCAGAGGATTTCGCCCACCTCGCCGCGCGACAGTTCCTCGCAGGTGTCGGGGTCGCCCACGCGCACTTCAATGCCGGGCATGGCGCAACCCACGGTTTCGCAGCGCAGCGACAGGGGATCATGAATATCTGACTGGGTCATCACCGGCGAGGCTTCCGTAAGGCCGTAGCAAATGGTGATTTCCGTCATGTTCATGTCGTCCACCACGCGGCGCATGAGCGGCTCGGGGCAGACAGAACCGGCCATGATGCCGGTGCGCATGTGCGAAAGGTCAAAACGCTTGAAAAGCGGGTGCTCCAGCTCTGCCAGAAACATGGTGGGCACGCCGTATACGGCAGTGCAACGTTCGCTGTCGAGCGCAGCCAGCACCTTGAGCGCGTTGAACGACTCAAGAATAACCATGGTCGCGCCGTGGTTCACTGCGGCGGAGACGCCAAGCACGCAGCCGAAGCAGTGGAACAGCGGCACGGGCAGGCACACCCTGTCTTCCGGGCCGAAATTCTGGTGGCGACCAATCCAGTACCCGTTCAGCCCCACGCCCACATGGGTCAGCATGACCCCGCGCGGAAAGCCCGTGGTGCCCGAGGTGTACTGCATGTTGATGACATCCCACGGCTGGAGCAGGGCCTGACGAGCAGCGTATTCCGCCTCGTCCACCATGACGGAAAGGGAGAGTATTTCCGGCACGGAGTACATGCCCCGGTGCTTTTCCGCCCCCAAAAAGCACACGCGCTTGAGGTGGGGCAGGCTCTTGCACACAAACCTGTCGCGCGACTGCAAACGCAGCTCGGGCGCGATGCGGTAAAGGGTGTCCAGATAGTCGTGGTCGCGCACACTGTCGATAAGAAAAATATTTTCGCACTCGGAGTGGGTGAGCAGGTAGCGCAATTCGTGTTCACGATAATTGGTGTTTACCGTAATCAGTATGGCGCCAATTTTTGCCGTGGCGAATTGCAAAGCCACCCAGTAAGGCACGTTGGTGGCCCATACCGCGACCTTTTCACCCTTCTGCACGCCAAGAGCCATCAACCCCTTGGCAAAATCGTCCACCAGAGCGCCAAATTCGCTCCAGGTCTGGCGATAGTTGCGGTCAGGGTATACTAATGCTTCATTATCGGGAAAGCGCGCCACCGTGTGGTCAAGCACCTGCCCCAACGTCCATTCGCGCAGTTCAAACTGCGCCTGACGCTCACGAACTTTTTCTTCCATGCATCCTCCCAAAGGCGTGTTGCGGCTGGTGCGCCGCTGTTACGCGGTGTGCGGCCTGAAGGGCTTTGGATCGCGCCCCGAATCAGGCCAACAGAAAGTAAACATGCCCTAGGGATTGTATGTCACAGCCAGAAATTCCACAGGCTCGTCGCCAGCTGCGCCCACGTAATGCGGCACAATGGAATTGTAGTAAATTGTTTCGCCAGGCTTGAGCACGCGGGTTTCGCGCCCATAGACCACAAGCAGTTCGCCCTTGAGCACGCAGATAAATTCCTCGCCCTGGTGCGAGGTGGTCTTGCGTTCACCGCTCTCGGGGAAAATGCGGATATGGAAGGGTTCCATGTTGCGGTCATTCTTGCCCTTGGCCAGCGCATGATAGGTATAGCTGGGGCGGGGGACGCGCCCTGTATGCAGGGCTTCATCGGCCTCGGCCTCGCCATTGATGCTGCTCACCACCGGGTCGCGCGAAAACTGGTCGTCCAGAAAAGTGCCAAGGCGCACGCCAAGGGCGCGGGCCACCTTTTGCAGGGGGCCGATGCAGGGATAGATGGCGTCTGACTCCAGCTTTTCAAGATAGTCTTCCGTAAGGCCCGTATTCTGGGAGAGAGTTTGCAGGTCAACTTCGCGTTCTTCGCGAAATCCACGGATGCGGGAACCAATGGTACGCACGGGGGGCATAGACGCTCCTGATTGCCGGATATGCCGGGTTGGATGCCGCTCTGGCAGGATGACGTGGCGGCAAGCAACCCACTAAATACCGAAAAGCCCGTGCGCTCGCAAGCAAACATGCGCTGTTGAGCGGTCATACAATACCCCTGCTGACACATTTTGCTCTTTGCGCTATGCTCAAAGGCATGAGCAAACAACCGATGGTCAGAAGGGCCTTTGTGGCCTCCGGGCAAGTGCAGGGCGTGGGTTTTCGCCCCTTTGTCTACCGCCTGGCCGCCGAGGGCGGGCTTACAGGCACTGTGGGCAATACCTCTCAAGGCGTGCGTATGGAACTGCAGGGCGCAGAGGCAGAAGTGCAGCGCTTTGGCCGCCGCCTGCGCGCCGAACTGCCGCCGCTGGCACGGCTGACCAACGTGGACGAACACGACTTGCCTGTTGTAGGGGACGAAACAGCATTCCGCATTGTTTCCAGCTCAGGGCAGGCAGCGCACAGCGTGCTTGTAAGCCCGGATATGGGCGTATGCGCCGACTGCCTTGCCGACATGCGCGATCCGGACAATCCGCGCTACCAGTACGCCTTTACCAACTGCACCAACTGCGGGCCGCGCTACACCATCACGCGCTCCATTCCCTATGACCGCGCCGTTACGTCCATGAGCTGTTTTCCGCTTTGCCCCCGGTGCAGCGCGGAATACGCCGACCCGGCAGACAGGCGTTTTCATGCCCAGCCCGTGGCCTGCCCAACGTGCGGCCCGCGTTTGTGGTTTGTGGATGCGGCTGCGGCCAGCAAAGGACAAACTGCGCCGACCGCAGAAAATCAGCAACAGGCTTTGGAACAGGCCGTACAGACCCTGCTCCACGGCGGGATTCTGGCGCTCAAAGGCCTGGGGGGCTTCCAACTGGCCTGCGACGCGCGTAATGCCCAAAGTCTGCAGGAGCTGCGGCGGCGCAAAACACGCCCGCACAAACCGCTGGCCCTCATGGTTGGCGATCTGGCAACAGCCCGCGCCCTGTGCGAGCTCACGCCGGAACACGAGGCCCTGCTGCAAAGCCCGGAAAAGCCCGTTGTTCTCTGCCCCCGCCGCAGTGCGACGCAGAACAGCGCAACAACACGGAATGATGCCGCCTATTTGCCGCACGAGGTAGCCCCTGATACTGGCAAAATTGGTATCATGCTGGCATACACGCCCCTGCATGCCGTACTTTTCAGCCGCCTTGCGGAATGCGCGCCCTTGCCGCCCGTGCTGGTCATGACCTCGGCCAACGCCGGGGGCGAACCCATTTGCCTTGGCAACCGCGAGGCTCTGGCCCGGCTTGCCCATCTCACGGACGCATGGCTGCTGCACGACCGGGATATTCTGGTGCGTGTGGACGACAGCGTGGTGACGCTCCAGCCGAGCTTGTCCGGTACGAATGCGCACGGCGCATCTGCGCCCGCGCCCCAGCTGGCCGAGCCGCTGTTCTATCGCCGCGCCCGGGGCTATGTGCCGCGCCCGGTTTTTCTGCCCAAGGCGGAGCAAAACGCCCCCTGCGTGTTGGGAACCGGTGCGGAACTCAAGGCCACCATCTGCCTGACGCGCGGAGCCGAGGCATTTGTGGGCCAGCACATCGGCGATCTGGAGAATCCCGCCACCCTGAGTTTTTATGAGGAGGTGGCCTCGCATCTGGAAAAGCTGCTGGAAGTGCGGCCCGAGGCTCTGGTGTGCGATGCGCATCCCGATTTTCTTTCCACCCGCTATGCTGAGGCCCGCGCTGAACGCGAAGGCCTGCCCCTGTGGCGCTTGCAGCACCACGCCGCCCACGCAGCTGCCGTTTTGGCCGAAAACAGCCACTACGGCCCGGCCCTGGCCCTCTGCCTTGACGGCACGGGCCTGGGCGACGACGGCACAGTCTGGGGCGGAGAGCTGCTGTTCATGGAGCTTGAACAGGCCCAGTGGCGCAGGGTGGGCCGTCTGGCCCCCTTTGCCTTGCCTGGCGGAGATGCGGCGGTGCGCCAACCCTGGCGCATTGCGCTGGCCCTGCGCAATCTGTGCGAGCAGGCGGAAATTCCTCTTCCATCACTGCACACCCCCTGGCTGCCGGAACAAGCGCAGGCCACCGCTGCGGTGACAGAAATGCTGCGGCGCGACATCAACTGCCCGGCCACGTCCAGTTGCGGACGCCTCTTTGATGCGGTGGCCGCGCAATTGGGGCTGTGCCTAGATACAAGTTATGAAGGTCAGGCCGCCATCCGCCTTGAAGATGCCGCAAACCGCGCCCAAGAACGCATCCGAACTGCGCTTGAGGGCAAGGCGTGCGACAAGGACGTGGCCGCGCTGATCTGGCCCGTTGGTGTTGCGCTTCACCACAATTTGCTCGAAATGGACAGCGCGGGCCTGTTTGCCCTCGTTGCGCAGGCGCAGGCGCAGGGAATGGACGCCACAGAAGCTGCGGCACGTTTTCACCTCAGCCTTGCGCGGGCGCTGGCATGTATGGCGGGCCGTGCAGCCCGCAAACTGGGCGTGAATTGTGTGGGCCTCACCGGCGGCGTATTGCAGAATGCCACGCTGGCGCGGCTGCTGCCGCTGGCGTTGGTGGAGCAGGGACTCACAGCCCTCACCCACCATGAATTGCCGCCAGGTGATGGAGGGCTTTCCCTCGGTCAGGCCGTGTGGGGCAGAAGGATGCTGGCAAGGGCGAAACTCTGATTACAAACAAGGCGGAAAACGCAGAAAGCTATCGACTGACAGTATCCGCGCCTATTTGAATCCGGCTATGGCCCTGCCCTGCTTGAGGACAATGCGCCCCAAAGGCAGATCGCGCCACCACAGGCCAGCCTCGCGCCCGTTCAGCCCTGTCTGGCGGCTTTGCCCGCTCAACAGGGCCGTGATATCGCCCACATCGTCCAGCACCAGGCTGGAGGCGGCATCCGGCGGCGACTGCATGAGCACGCGCAGGCGCGGCGCAGCATCCAGCGTTCCGCCGCAGAGCTTGCCCAGCAATGCCCCCTGCCATACACAACCGGGGGGCAAAAGAGCTGTGGCCTGCGGCGGCACAAAACGGACGTGCTCACCGTACAGCACCGCCCGCCCTGAGGGCAGCAGGTCAGGGTTGCAGGTGACGCCCACCAGGCTTTCCGGCGGCAACGGACTGCCTGAAGGACGTTCAACGGGCTTTCCCGCTGGGCCATCACCGCGATTACGCCCGACACGCCGCCCATTGCGCTGACCAGCGCTCTGCATCCCGGAGGGAACGTTCGCAGAGGCTTCAAAAACGGTTTCCTGCGGCTCAGACACGTTGCTTTCAAAGGGCAGAGCCACCGTATTCGCATGGCCCGGTTTGCGAAAAAGGGCCACATAAAATCCCTGAGCCTGCGAGCGCGCGCCGTCCACGCGCAAGGTGCCTTCGCCGCCGGGTAGCTCCTCCCACACGAAACCGGGGATGGGATCAAGATGTTCGCGCTCCAGCCCCAGCTCCTGCTCGGCAAAGCGCACCTGCGCCTCGTTTTCATCCACATTGGTCGTACAGGTGGAATACACCAGCCGCCCGCCGGGGCGCAGCAGCGAGGCTGCATGGCGCAGCAGACGGCGTTGCAGCCCGGTGAGGCTGTCGAGCTTGTCGCCCTGCCAGAGCTTGAGCACCTGCGGGTGCTTTTCTGCGGTTCCCCATCCGGAACAGGGAGGATCAAGCAGGATGGCGTCCCATGAGCCGGGCCGCAAAGGCAGGGCATCCCCGCTGTAGGAGCAGGTGGCGGCCTGTATCAGATTAAGCTGGTGCAGGTTGGCCCGCAGGGTGCCAAGGCGCGTGGGCGACGGCTCGTTGCCGAGCACAAAACCATTGCGCCCCACAAGCTGGGCCAGAAAGCCCGTCTTGCTGCCGGGGCTTGCGCACATGTCGAGCACGGCGCTGCCAGCAGAGGGAGCCAGCGCCAGCGGCGGCAACATGGATGAACGGTCCTGTATATAAATGTAGCCGAAAAATGCAGCCAGCGAACCACCAAGCGGGCGCGGCTCGGCCACAAGGCGGCGACACAGGGGAGAAAAAGGTTCCGGCTCAAAATCATACCCCTGGGCGCGCAGCAGGGCCTCCACTGCGGGCACCTGCTCCGGGGCGCATACCAGACGGAAGGAACGGATAAGAGTTTTCGGCATGGCGGCATATTATTGACAGTACGGCCTTCCCGCAAGGAATTTATCTGTTGCGGCGCGCTTCACAGGCTCCTTGCGTCTTGCACGGCGCTGCAAGTGTGCGTATAGTGCGCCAGTGCGGAAGTGCCGGGCTGCTTTTGACAGTCGGCACCGGTTGACCGCCACAACGGCCCGTGGCCGTACTTTACCGGGTATTTGCGTGAATACTCAAGGAGAATGGAATGAAATTCGCCATGCGACTGACTTTTTCGGTCTGCCTGATGCTCGTCGCCGTTGCTGCGGGCGCTGCCAGCGCCGCCGCTAAAAGCGCTGTGGTATTGCCCTTTGTGGTCAATGCCCCCCAGAGCTACGCTTACCTTTCCAAGGCTGTTCAGGCTACCATCCAGGGACGCCTTGACCGCCCTGGCGTGCTTGAAGCCCGTGCGGGACAGAACAAGGCCGCCAGCCAGGCAGAAGCCCAGCAGGCGCTCCGCTCGACTGGTGCGGACAACGCCATCTGGGGTTCCGTGAGCGTCATGGGCAACGACTGCACCATTGTTATGAACAGCGTGGACAAGGCAGGCAAAGCCTGGAGCAAAACCGCACAGACTCCTGTGAGCGAACTGACCACTTCTGTGCAGAACCTTACCTCGGCCCTGAGCCAGGAAGTCTTTGGTATTTCCTCCGCAATGCGCACCCCCGGCTCCACCGCCGCTGGTTCTCCGCGTGGCGCAACCGCCAATGGCGACATCGTCACCAATGAAACCGGTCAGCAGCAGGTGTACCTGAACCCGCAGTTCCGCTATCAGGGTGCTGGCGCTGAAGACGGCTCCCGCCTGCGCACCCAGCGCCTGGGTTATAACATGGTCGACATGGCCGTGGGCGACTTTAACGGTGATGGCAAGAATGAAATCGCCATCCTGAGCGATCATGATCTGCGCATCTACAGCTGGCCTGTCAACGGTCAGATCAAACTGATTGGCGAAACCACTGTTTCGCGTTCCAACAACAACTTCTCCATGCGCGCCATCGACCTCAACCGCGACCGCAGCATGGCCCTTGTTGTGACTACCACCGAAGAATCGAGCAATCGCCCTTACTCCTATATTTACAGCTTTAAGGGCAACAAATTCACCACCATGGCCGACCGCATTCCTTACTATGTGAGCGTCATGCGTGTGCCCCCCACCTACAGCCCCACTCTTGTGGGCCAGGGATGGGATTCGCTCAAGCTCTTTGCCCCCGGCGTGCGCATCATGACCAAGCAGGACGGCAAGTATACCCTTGGCACCCGTCTTGATCTGCCCTCCGGCGCCACCGTGTTCAACTGCGTGTGGCTGCCCGCTGGCAAGAACGGCAAGGGTGAGCAGCTTGTCATGCTGACCGATGATGAGCGCATCAAGCTCTTCCAGGGACACAGCAACACTCTGATTCACACCACCATGGAACGTTATTCCGGTTCTGCCACGGGCATGGACCACTACAAGGGCATGCCGGGTCTTGGCGTTGACAAGAACTATCAGCTGCCCAGCAAGTACTATGCCCCCATGCGCCTCATCGCTGCCGACATCGGCAATACCGGCGACTACACGCTGCTGGTCAACAAGCCCATTTCCACTGCGGCTCAGTTCTTTGACCGTTACCGTTTCTTCCCCCAAGGCGAAGTTCATGCCCTGTACTGGGACGGCGTGGGCCTTGGCCTCAAGTGGAAGACCCGCCGCATCCGTGGCTCTGTGGCAGAAATCGACCTGGCTGACGTGAACAACGATGGCATCCTTGATCTGGTGGTGGGCCTGAACACCTCGCCCGATCTCGGCATCGGCAGCCGCCAGTGCATGATTACCGCCTATCCTCTGGACGTTTCGGCTACTAATCCCAACGTGCCTGCGGACTTGAGCGACTTTGAAGTAAACCCCAACTAGCGGGGGAAACGGCCCTTCGCCAGCGCGAGGGGCCGTTTTTATCTGCGGCGCAGAGCTGCGGATATGGAGCAACGGCCTTGCCTCAGCTCTGGCAATAGCCAATATTAAAGCGGTAAAACCCACATGGGTTTTACCGCTTTATAACCAGTTTACTGAAACGGAAAAGTTTTTGGAGTAAGGAGACAGCATGCGCATCCTTGTGATCGGCTCCGGTGGCCGCGAACACGCCCTGGTTTGGAAAATCCTGCAAAGCCCCGAAGTCAGCGCCATTTTTGTCGCGCCCGGCAACGGCGGCACCAGCAGCGAAGGGGCCGTCAACGTGCCTGTGGCTGTGGACGACCTGGACGGATTGCTGGCCTTTGCGCGCAAGGAGCACATCGACCTGGTGATTCCAGGCCCCGAACTGCCCCTGACGTTGGGCATTGTTGACCGCATGCGCGAAGCGGGCATTCCCAGCTTCGGGCCGGATGCCTATGGCGCGCGCCTTGAGGGCAGCAAGGCTTTTGCCAAGGAAATCATGAACCGCGCCAAGGTTCCCACCGCCCATTGCGAAGTGTTCAGCGATGCGCAGACGGCCCGCGACCACATCAACAAAGTGGGCGCTCCCCTGGTCATCAAGGCGGACGGCCTCGCCGCAGGCAAGGGCGTCATCATTGCCCAGACCGTGCAGGAAGCGCTGGACGCCATTGACGAAATCATGACCGAACGCGCCTTTGGCGATGCTGGCAACCTTGTGGTGGTGGAAGAATGCCTTGTGGGCGAGGAAGCCTCCTTCCTCTGCGTATGCGATGGCACACGCGCTGTTCCCCTGCCTTCGGCGCAGGATCACAAGCGTGTGTTCGATAACGATGAAGGCCCCAATACCGGCGGCATGGGCGCTTACAGCCCCGCCCCGGTGCTGCCCGACAGCATGCTTGAAGAAATGGCCGACCTCACTGTGCGGCCCATCCTGCGCGAGCTTGCCAAGGACGGACACCCCTTTGTGGGCGTGCTGTACGCGGGCCTGATGATGACCGCCGACGGCCCCAAGGTGCTGGAATACAATGTGCGCTTTGGCGACCCCGAATGTCAGCCCCTGCTTATGCGCCTTGACGGCGACCTGCCAGCCATCATGCTCGACGCCGTGCGCGGCAAGCTTGACCCGGAAAGTCTCGGCCAGACCAGCCAGACCGCGCTTGGAGTGGTGATCACCGCCAAGGGGTATCCCGGCTCCTACGCCAAGGGTCTGTCCATCGAGGGGATTGAAGACGCGGACAGCGTACCCGGCGTAAAGGTTTTTCACAGCGGCACTGCCGTTAAGGACGGAGCGCTCGTTTCCAACGGCGGGCGTGTTTTGTGCGTCACCGCACTGGGCGATAGCCTGGCCGCCGCGCAAAAGGCCGCCTATGCCGGTGTGGCCAAGGTGCGCATGCAGGATGGTTTTCATCGCACCGATATTGGCGAAAAGGGCATCCGCCGTCTGGCCGGAAAATAGCAACAAACCGATTTTGCAAGGATATTCCGGCGCGTTGCGCCGCACCACAGGAAGGTAAGACCATGCCGCAAGTAGTCATTTTGATGGGGTCAAAGTCTGACGAAGAAAAGGTCAGCCCCTGCGTAGACGTGCTGAAAAGCCTTGGCGTAAGCTGCGCCATCACCGTCAGTTCCGCGCATCGCACCCCGGAACGCACCGAAAGATTGGTGAGCCAGTACGAAGCCGAAGGCACCCGCGTGTTTATTTGCGCCGCAGGCATGGCCGCGCATCTGGCTGGAGCCGTTGCCGCCCGCACTACGCGCCCTGTAATTGGCATTCCCGTTTCCAGCGCCGCTCTGTGCGGCATGGACGCGCTTTTTGCCACTGTGCAGATGCCTCCCGGATTCCCGGTCGCCACCGTTGCCACCGACAAGGCTGGCGCGCGCAATGCCGCATGGCTGGCCGCCCAGATTCTGGCCGTGTCCGACCCCGCGCTCAACGAACGCATTGCCGAAGCCCGCGCCAAGATGCGCGAAGAAGTGGAAAAAGCCGGGGAAGAAATCAGCCGCAAGTACGCCTAGCGTACTAGCCCTGGCAGCAGGGCCGACGCTTGCACCGTACTTTGTCCATGCTTTGATTCGCCATAAGAACCCACGGTACAGGCACGAACCGTGCGCTGAAAAGACCGACAAACGCCCGCATGCTGAGCTTGCGGGCGTTTGTTATTGCCAGATGTTGCGCTGACGCTGCAAAGCGACAGGCGGATTGATTACACGGACTCGTCTGCACCGTACTCAAGGCCAACAGAGCACACCCTGTTGCGTCCCTCCTGCTTGGCGCGGTACAGGGCTGTATCTGCCGCCAGAATAAGGGCATCGCAGATTTGCGTGCTTTCCATGCCCTGTGGAGCGCCCGGTTCAAATACTGCGGCGGCAACGCCAACACTAATGGTCACATTTATGGCAGTACCGTTGAAAGCCACTTCTATCATGGCGGCAACCTGCCGCAGCCGCTCGGCGAGAGCCACGGCCTCATCCTTCCCTATACCAGGCAGCAGCACAGAAAATTCCTCGCCGCCATAGCGCCCAAGCAGGGCTTTATGACCAAGCGAGTCTTTCAGGGCGGCCGTGACGCCCCGCAGTACCTTGTCTCCCGCCAAATGCCCGTACTCATCATTGACGCGTTTGAAATGGTCGATGTCCAGCAGCATAAAACCGAGCTTGCCTCCAGCCTCCTGGCAGCGGTCGATATCGCGCTGAAAAGCCTCCATAAAAAACCAGCGGCTGAACACCTGGGTCAGCGCGTCCTGTGACGCGATTCGCTGCATTTTTTCAAGCAGTTCCTTACTCTCGGTCATGTCGTACAAGGATACAATGAGGCCGGAATCTTTTTCTGACTCCCCAACCCTGGCGCAGGAGACCTTGTAAAAACGCAACCCACCCGCCACCGGCAAAGCAATCTCCCTTTCCTCATTCTGCACAAGCGCCGCCACATCAAGGGAACTCTGTTCAGGAAACACATCCCTGACCGCCAGCCCCACGGCATTCTCCGACAGAGCCGGAAGAATGGACACAGCGCTGTCGTTGAAATCCACTATCCGCAGTTTGTCGTCCAGCACCAGCACGCTGGCGCTCATGGTCTTGAAGACCTTGTCGCGCGCTATGGGCACGAGGTCGAACATGCGCAAACGGGACATGGCAAAGCCGCTCAGCGGCAGGGCCGCCGAGAGAATGAAGGGCTCAATGTCAATGCCGTAGGGCGCAAAGCCCAACGTCTGCAAAAAATTGCCTATCCAGAGGCTCAGCGCGCCAACAAAGATAGTTTTTGCCTGCCGTCTGCGGTAGCCCGTTGCTTTGCCGTAGGAGAAGGCAAACAAAGTCAGCCCCGCAAAGGCAACCAACATCTTGTAAACAAAATCTACATAATACCACCAGCCCTTCTGTGTTACCGCCACAGGGAAAGGACCGCTGGCATCCACTGCAAATGTTTTATAATGGAAATGGTGATACTCATTGGTGTAGAGCATCACAATAGTCGTCAATGGCACCACAAACAGCAGGGCCAGCACAGTCTTGCTCTTTATTGAATAGTTATTGTAATAAATGGCAAAAAGGAACCAGAACACTGCAATAAGCGGTGCTCCAAGATACTCAATTTTTAAGGAAAGATAGATTGTTTCAGGCGTGCTTGATGCAAGTTCGAAAATGTACCCGACCGTGTACATGAAAATAGACATGAACAAAAACAAAAAAGCCGCATACCCGTTTGAGCGCGCTATTCTGGACGAATAGCAAACAGCATAGAGCATGCCCGCGCACGATATACTCAGAAAAAGAATACAGGCAGCTCTTATTATCACTGAATATGCCTTATACTATTCACCCTGTGAGCGTGCCAGCTGCAACTGGCCTTGCGGGCGCAGCTGGGCATTCAAAATACCCTGCGGAGGCGGAAAAACACAGCCCGCGCTCGCGCGCAATTTTGAAGGTCCGATATTTTTTATCTGTATCCCCACGAGCTGGCAAGCGGTGCTTCTCCGACAGCAAACAAAAACTCCGGGCCTGCCTGAGCAGACACCGGAGTCTTTGCAACAATCAAACCAACGTATTGACTAGAATTTGCCTGTCACGTCCAGGCACTGCCAGGGCAGGCCGTAGACGTTGAGATCCTTCATGAAGGGATCAGGATCAAACTGTTCCATGTTCCACACGCCGGGCTTGCGCCACAAGCCCTGAGCCACCATCTTCGTACCGATCATGGCCGGTACGCCCGTGGTGTACGAAATGGCCTGGGAGCCCACCTCCGCATAACATTCTTCGTGATCGCAGATGTTGTACACGTAGACGGTTTTTTCCTTGCCGTCCTTGACGCCGCGCATGAGGTCGCCAATGCAGGTCTTGCCCTTGGTCAGGGGGCCGAGGGAGGCCGGGTCGGGCAGCAGCTTGGCAAGGAACTGGATGGGCACAATGTCCTGCCCCTGAAATTTCACAGGGTCGATGCGGGTCATGCCCACGTTGCCAAGCACCTTGAGGTGGTTGAGATAATTCTCTGAAAACGTCATCCAGAAGCGGGCGCGACGGATCCCCTTGAGGTTCTGCACCAGCGATTCCAGTTCTTCATGATACATGAGGAAACATTTTTTAGAGCCGATGCCCTCAGGGAAATCAAAATTCATGGACCAGGACAGGGGGTCAGTTTCCACCCACTCGCCGCGTTCCCAGTACCGCCCTCGCGCCGTGACCTCGCGGATGTTGATTTCAGGATTGAAGTTGGTGGCAAAGGGCTGGCCGTGATCACCAGCATTGCAGTCGATGATGTCGAGCACGTGCACTTCGTCCAGCTGGTGCTTGAGCGCCCAGGCCGCGTACACGTTGGTGACTCCGGGGTCAAAGCCGGAACCGAGCAGGGCCGTCAGCCCCGCCTCGCGGAAGCGATCCTGATAGGCCCACTGCCACTTGTATTCAAATTTGGCTGTGTCCAGCGGCTCGTAGTTGGCGGTGTCCACATAATGCACGCCGCATTCAAGGCAGGCATCCATAATGTGCAGATCCTGATACGGCAGGGCCACGTTGCAGACCACATCGGGCTTGACCTGCCGGATGAGGGAGCACAGCTCGGGCACGTTGTCCGCGTCTACCTGAGCGGTCGCAACTTCGACGCCAAGACGCGTCTTGACGCTCTGCACAATGGCATCGCAGCGGGAAAGGGTGCGGCTTGCCAGCGTTACCTTTGAAAATCCGCCTTCCTTGAGTACCTGCGCACACTTGTGCACCACAACGCTGCCTACGCCGCCCGCGCCAATAATCAGAATATGAGACATGTTCCTTCTCCGTGGTGGAAGAGGTATACCACTGCGCGGCATAGCCGCGCCGCCATTTTCATATATCGCGCCCGTGGGCGCAGGGTTGCCGGGTCGCATGACCCGGGCCGGAAAACATGATGCCCGCACGGCGTGACAGAGCCGTTACGCCACGCGCGGAATGGGCCTTATGGCCCAGGAAAGTTCCGGCGTCAACAGCTCTCGGAGCAAAAACCGTCAACTCTGTCTTATTTCTCACTTTTGGCCGCAGGGCCCGGATCTGCCGCATCGCCATCCAGCAGGCGCACATGGGCGTAACGCCCGCTTTTGCGCGCCTGCTCTGCAAGCTCCAGCCCCTGGCTCCTGCACTGCGGGCAGGCGTGGCGTGGCACCAGCACGCACAGGGAGCGGGGCACCCGTTCCGATGCGGTCTCAATGCGCCCCAGCCCCGAGCAATCGCTGCACAGCCGCCAAGCTTCTGTCTGCCCTTCGCGCAGGTTGTCCGTATCGTAAAAGATATGCTTGCGACGCACCCACCAGCCGTTTTCTTCCTCGCCTTCCGTGGGCTGCGCCGGAGGATGAAAATACACATCGCGGATCTGCCCGCACAATCTGGCAATGTATTCCCCAACTTGCGGGCGCTGCCGCGTGGCTTCTGGCGTCCAGCCCGGCTCGCGAATATCCGAGGCGTCCAGCCCTGCCAGTGCAAGGCAGATACCCAGATTCACGTAGGGCAAAGCCCCTCGTATGGAGTAGCCGCCTTCAAGCACGGCGATATGTGGCTGCAGAGCAGCGTTGAGCGCCGCATAGCCCTGTGCCGAAAGCTTCATGTTGGCAAGGGGATCGGTGAAGTGATTGTCCTGCCCGGCGGAATTGATGATCAGGTCAGGCTTGAAATCTTCCAGAATGGGCAGCACCGCATGCTCTATGGCATACAGATAGCCCTCGTCCGAGGTTTCGGGCGGCAGGGGGATGTTGATGGTGCGCCCAAGCGCGCCTGGGCCGCCGCATTCCTGCGGGAAACCCGATCCGGGGTACAGGGTGCGCCCGTCCTGATGCAGGGAGATGAACAGGGTATGCGGGTCGTTCCAGAAGATGTCCTGACTGCCGTCGCCGTGGTGCACATCCGTATCCACAATGGCAATGCGCAGGGGGCGGCCATCGGGACGGGGGTAGTGGTCGCGGATATACTCCACCATGACGGCTTCGTTATTGATATTACAGAAGCCACGGTTGCCGTGCACCACTCGCATGGCGTGATGGCCTGGAGGCCGCACCAGGGCAAAGGCGCGCTGTTCGCGTCCCTCAAGCACCAGCCGGGCCGCGCGGATAGCCCCGCCCGCCGAAGCCAGATGCGAATCCGTACTCACCGCCGCAGCCGAGGGCAAACAGAAGTGCGCACGCTCAAGCTGGGCATGTGTGGCAAAGGCGGGGCGGTACTCCGTAATGCCGGGAATGTCGAACAGCCCTTCTTCTAGCAGCTGGTCGCGTGTGTAGAGCAGGCGCTCTTCCCGCTCCGGGTGTGTCGCAGAAATGGCCCAGTCAAAGGCAGGAAAAAACACCACACCAAGACTGCGGGCCGCCACCAGAGGCGGCAATGTTTTTTCAGTCATCACCTTCGCCAAGTTCTTCAAAAATATCTGCCCCGTAACGGGCATAGGTCACCATACGGCCCATGTGCGCAAGGCCCATGCCGTAGGCCAGGTTACTTTCGGCCACGGCCATGAAAAGCACGCCTTCAGTATCGTGCAGGGCAAAAAAGCCGCCCGCACCGCCATCCTTGCGAAAAACGGCGCAGTGCAGCAAACCGGGATCGCCGATGACGTTGATGAGGGTGTAGCCCTTGGGCGGCTGCCCCGGCAGATAAGCCAGTTCCTTGCCTTCACGGGGGGCAAAGCGCACGCCCGCGCCTTCAACTTCAACTGTATAACATTCGTACATATATTCTCCTTGGTGGCGCATGGCTCGCGCCAAAAGCCTGCATGGCAGGCTGAATCGGTAAAATTGCAAAGGCCCGGAAAGCGGCTCCCGCCGCAAAAAACTATTCCAATCCCCAACCGCGCTGCCGCAAATGGGATTCAATGGCGGAACGGCACTGCAAAACCACGTCTTCGGGCGGCTGCGAGGCGTCAATAATGGCAAAGCGCTCGGGTTCTTCCTCGGCCAGGACCCTGTAGCCCTGGCGCACCCGCTCGTGAAAATCAAGGCTCTCGGCGTCAAAACGGCCT
Source organism: Desulfovibrio sp. UIB00 (assembly GCF_022508225.1). Lineage (NCBI taxonomy): Bacteria > Pseudomonadati > Thermodesulfobacteriota > Desulfovibrionia > Desulfovibrionales > Desulfovibrionaceae > Desulfovibrio > Desulfovibrio sp. UIB00. The sequence goes on from NZ_JAETXJ010000007.1 coordinate 166,728, forward strand.
TCTGAAACTACCAGACCTTCCTGACGGTTGCGCTCGCCAGCGCGCATGAGGCCGCAACGCACCGGCAGATCCAGCAGCAGGGTCAGCTCAGGTTGCAGGCCGCCCGTGGCCGCCTGATTGAGCCTTTGCAGATATTCCGAATCAAGCCCGCGTCCGTGCCCCTGATAGGCCAGTGTGGAATCGGTGTAACGGTCGCACAGCACGGTCTGCCCTGCTTCCAGCGCAGGCCGGATGACCTCCGCCACGTGCTGCGCCCTGTCGGCAAGAAACAGAAAAAGCTCCGCCCGGCTGGAGAGTTCGCGCGTGCGGGCATCAAGCAGTATGGAGCGCAGGCTGCGCCCAAGCGCACAGCCCCCCGGCTCACGCGTACACAGGGGGTCGTGGCCATTTTCCTGCAAAAAACCCGCAAGATAGTTGATGGCCGTGGACTTGCCCGCGCCTTCTATACCTTCAAAAGAGATAAACATTCTTCTTTCACCGCTTTTTTGCGGGTTGCGGGGGCGGCTTTGTCCGGCGTACGCGCGGCCCGGTGCACGGGTCGCCCCAGCGTAGCCTGCCAGGGTGTCCAGGCCTCGCCTTCGCCCTCTATCTGGGCAAACAGGCCACGGCACTGGGCCATCTTGGCGTCCAGGTTGTCGGCATAGTGCAGGGCCATGGCTTCCGGCGTATGCGGCACGCGCACCGCACCGAACTCCAGCTCGCCATGGTGGCTCAAGATCAGGTGTTTCAGATGCCGCTGCAACGGATCTTCCAGACCGGATTTAGCCAGATACGGCTCCAGCATTTCAATGCCCAGCATGAGGTGCCCCAGCAGGCGGCCCTCATCAGTGTAATCATTGGCGATACCGCCAGAGAATTCGCGCAGTTTACCAATGTCGTGAAACAGCGCTCCCGCAAGAAAAGTCTGCCGGTCAAGTTCCGGATAATGGTCGGCAATGCGCCGGCAGAGCTTGAATACGCTCAGGGTATGTTCAAGCAGCCCGCCCACATAGGCGTGGTGCACCCCCTTGGCCGCCGGGCAGACCCGAAAGGCGGCGCGCATCTCGTCGTTATTAAAAAATCCCTGCACCAGCTTGCGCCATGGCGCGTGGACAAATTCCTTCTTGATGAGGTCAAGCAGTTCATCCAGCATCTCATCCAGCGAAAAGGGACTGGCGGGCATAAGGGCCGCATGGTCCACAGCGGCGCATTCCTCATCGGAAAGAAAGCGCATCTGCTCCACCGTGAGCTGCACCTGATCCCGATACAGCCCCGCGCGCCCTTCGGCCCACACAAGCGTTCCCGCCGCGATTTCGCTGAACTCCGCGCTCAGCGGATGCCATATCTTGGCTTCAAGGCTGCCGCTGGCGTCAGCAAGGGTAAGCCGCCAGTACGGGCCATTGCGCGACTGGCCCTGCGCAGCCTGCGTAACCACGAATATGCCGCGCGCCTCCGAGGCGGGGCCAATATCTTTGACGTAACAACCTTTTTCCATATATCGTTCCAGCGGCGCGTATCTGCGCCGGGCATGTGCTGTTTTCCACGCGGGCATGGCCCATGACGCGGAACTTCCAAATTGGCAGGGCCGCGCAAAAACACTGGAACCACGCGGGCCTTAGGCCGAATTTCCCTTCTTTCCGAGGTATTGTCAAATGGACGTTCTTCTGACCAACGATGACGGCATCCGCGCGCGCGGCTTGCGCGCGCTATACGCCGCCCTGCTTGAAGCAGGGCATACAGTGCATGTGGTGGCCCCCATGACCCAACAATCCGGCGTGGGCCATTCGCTGACCGTATTTGAACCTGTACGCGCCATGGATTTTGAGGAACCCGACTTCAAGGGCCTGGGTATTTACGGCACACCCACGGACTGCGTCAAACTGGCCCTCGGGCAACTCCTGCCCAAAAAGCCCGACATGGTCATTTCGGGCATCAACGCAGGCCCCAACGTTGGCCCGGACATTCTGTATTCCGGCACGGTGGGCGCGGCCACGGAGGCGGCCCACGAAAATCTGCCGAGCATCGCTGTTTCGCACGACTGCTACAAGGTCAAAAACGGCGATCTGCTGCCCCAGGCCCGGCATCTGGTGGCGCTGGCCGAGCGCATCGACTGGTCGAAGCTGGGCCGCCGCAGGGTTGTCAACGTCAACTATCCTGCCTGCCCGCTGGACGAGGTCAAAGGCCTGCGCGTCTGCCCGCAGACCAGCGCCGTGTGGGTAAACACCTACTCGGAACGCCTGGACCCGCGCGGCGCGCCCTACTGGTGGCTTGAGGGCGAAATTCCGGCAGAAACCATTGAGCCGGATTCGGACAAAGACATGCTCAACCGGGGATACATTACCCTTACCCCACTGCGTTTTGATTTTACTGATACGGCTGGCCTGAACGCGCTGGCAGGCATGAAACTCGCCTAGCGTTCATTACTGTGCCAAAGCTTTCGGCAACCTGCCGGAAACATAAGGGATCAGGCGAACCCTCTTGACGCCGCCGCTACATGTGGGCTACAGGCGCGCTCGGGCATACAAAATATGTTTTGCGTTTGCCCGGGCACTGCCCCGCCGAAGAACTGCAACGTAAGCCAGTTTCCCGCGCTGCAGGCATTCCCCTTTACGGGGAATTGGTGTATGTGCAGACTTGTCATTTCCGGGCGACTTATGCTTTTTTGACCGTCCTTAATGCCAGACCCCTCTGGAGGAAATCATGCCTCTTATCAATCCCAAAGAAATGTTCGCTGCCGCCTATACTGGCGGGTACGCCATTGGCGCGTTCAACGTCAACAATATGGAAATCATCCAGGGCATCATGAGCGCGGCCTCCGAGGAAAAATCGCCGGTCATCCTTCAGGTGTCTTCGGGCGCCCGCAAGTATGCCGGGCAGATATACATCATGAAGCTTGTGGAAGCGGCTCTTGCGCTTGACCCTTCCATCCCCGTGGTTGTGCACCTCGACCACGGCCCCAGCTTTGAGATGTGCCGCGATTGCATTGACGGCGGCTTCACATCGGTGATGATCGATGGTTCGCACCTTTCATTTGAAGAGAACATCGCCCTGACCAAACAGGTGGTGGACTATGCCCACCCCCGTGGCGTATGGGTTGAGGCCGAGCTGGGCAAGCTGGCTGGCATTGAAGAACATGTGCAATCTGCTGAACACGTCTACACCGACCCCGATGAAGCCGTGGAATTTGTAAACCGCACGGGCTGCGATTCGCTGGCCGTTGCCATCGGCACAAGCCACGGCGCGTACAAGTTCAAGGGCGAAGCCAAGCTTGATTTTGACCGTCTGGCCCGCATTGGCGACAAGCTGCCGAATTACCCCCTGGTGCTGCACGGCGCTTCCAGCGTACCGCAGGAATTTGTGAGCCAGTGCAACCAGTATGGCGGCCAGGTTGGCGGAGCCAAGGGTGTGCCCGAAGACATGCTGCGCCAGGCTGCGGGCATGAATGTGTGCAAAATCAATGTGGATACGGACATTCGCCTGGCTGTCACCGCATCCATCCGTCAGTATCTTGCCGAACACCCCGACCAGTTTGACCCGCGCGCCTACCTCACCCCCGCGCGTGATGCCGTCAAGAACATGGTGGCCCACAAGATCCGCAATGTCATGGGATCTTCAAATAAAGCCTAATCCCTACGCCCCAAGGAGCGCGAATCATGCCCGTGAAAGTTGGAATGAACGGCTTTGGCCGCATCGGTCGGTATCTGCTGCGTCTTATGGCCGACGACAAAGAAATTCAGATCGCCGCCATCAACGCCCGTGCGGACAACGCCGCGCTGGCCTATCTTTTCAAGTATGATTCCACTTACGGAACCTTTCAGGGCACTGTTGATCACGATGAAAACGGCATCATCGTCAATGGCCGCCATATCGCCGTTACCCGCTGCAAGGCGGGCGAATGGGAATGGGAACGCCTTGGCGTAACCCTGGCCGTGGAAACCACGGGCACCATCAAGGATCGGGAAGGCCTGGCCCAGCATCTGGCCTGCGGCGCAAAAAAGGTTGTGATCTCCGCCCCCGGCAAGGACGTGGACGCCATGATTGTTATGGGCGTCAACCATGACGTCTATGACGGCGCAAAACACAGCGTCATTTCTGCCGCATCCTGCACCACCAACTGCCTGGCTCCTGCGGTCAAGGTACTGCACGAGACCTTTGGCTTCCGCCATGGCCTCATGACCACTATCCACTCCTACACCATGAGCCAGCGTATTCTGGACGGCACCCACAAGGACTGGCGTCGCGGCCGCGCCGCAGCCGTGTCCATGGTGCCTTCAAGCACGGGCGCCGCCAAGGCTGTGGGGCAGGTCATGCCGGAACTGGAAGGCAAGCTCAACGGTATGTCGGTGCGTATTCCCACCTTTGACTGCTCGCTGGTCGACCTGACCTGTGAAGTGGAAAAAGCCTGTGATGCCGCCGCTGTCAACGCGGCCCTTCAGGCTGCCAGCAAGGGCGCTCTGGCCGAAAACATGGGCTATTCCGAAGAGCCGCTGGTGTCCATAGACTACAAGGGCAGCACCTTCGGCGGCGTGGTGGATGCACTCTCCACCCAGGTGCTTGACGGCACCATGGTCAAACTGCTCATCTGGTACGACAACGAATCCGGCTTCACCAACCAGTTGCTGCGCCTGCTGCGCATGGTGGGCAAGGACTGCTGATAAAGATCGCGCCTTGCCCTGCCTGGCAGGGATGGGCATGAATTACGAGCGCGGCGGGTTGCAATACCCGCCGCGCTCTGCATTTGTTCGCCCGTTTTGACAGCCCCTGTCCCGGCGCATGCTTCACTCTGCCTCTTTTGGGCCTTTCTCAACCCCAGATTTGAGTGCGCGGCCCAGGAAAATTCTGCTCACCACTCGCCAGTATGGGAAAATTTTTCCTCTTTTCTTTGCCGCGTTTTACGCATTACCCAACAAAACTGGCTCTACGCATGGCTTTACAGGCATCTTGTCTGAACGCGTCATTTGCGCCGAGCCCTAATACTTTTTGCCGTTGCGCCGATTAAGTGGACAAAAGGTGGTAGCACGCAAGGACGCGTCGGCATTTCGCGCCGCCTGTGACATACAGCATTCATGGAGGAATGTATGTATATCAATCATAATACCATGGCCTCGCAAGTAGGCAACAATCTGACCTCGCACTACAACGACCTGAAAACCTCTACCTCGCGGCTGTCATCCGGCCTGCGCATCAATTCCGCTGCGGACGATGCCGCCGGTCTGGCCATTCGCGAACTCATGCGTACCGATATCGCCGCCCTGCAACAGGGCGTGCGTAACGCCAATGACGCCATTTCCCTCATTCAGACCGCCGACGGAGCCTTGGGCATCATCGACGAAAAGCTGACTCGTATGAAGGAACTGGCAGAACAGGCAGCCACCGGTACCTATGACTCCACCCAGCGCCTGATGATTGAATCGGAGTACCAGGCCATGGCTTCGGAAATTACCCGAATCGCCACGGCCACGGACTTCAACGGCATCCACCTGCTGAACGGCAACCTGTCGAGCGACACGCACACAGGCAGCACCATGTCCAGCACTGGCAAGCTGAAGGTACACTTTGGCACAGCCAACGATTCGGCGGAAGACTACTACTACATCCAGATCGGCACGAGCACCGCCTCTGCCCTTGGTGTAGGCAATCAGGCTGCCACCACTTCCGCCGGCAGATCGGTATCAACTCAGGAGGCGGCGCAGAAGGCACTTGTGGCCATCACCAACGCCGTGGTCTCCAAGGACAAGATCCGGGCGCACCTGGGCGCGCTGCAAAACCGGCTGGAGAACACAATCTCCAACCTGAGCACTCAGGCCGAGAACCTGCAGGCGGCTGAATCCCGCATTTCTGACGTGGACGTGGCCACGGAAATGACGCAGTTTGTCCGCAACCAGATTCTCACCCAGTCGTCTGTGGCCATGCTCTCGCAAGCCAACAGCATGCCTAAGCTGGCATTGAACCTGATTTCCGGCTAGCGGCAAAACCAGGTGGTGGAGGGCAATAGCCCAGGACCGGCCAAGAGGCTGGGGAGAGCTTTAAGGCCACAACCAACAAGTTTCTGATGAAAGCCGGGTCGTTCGCGACCCGGCTTTTTTGCACCCTGCTATCTGCTGAGCTTCGGCAAATTCTGCACCGGCACAGTTGCCGCAGCAGTTTTTTCAGCATGCACAGCCCTTCCTTTTCACCATTTCCATTCTTGCGCGACTGCCTCTTGCGCGCATGCCCCGTCAACATTTCTGCGCTCGTTCAAAAAACGATGCGATGTCCCACCTGTTCTGCCAAGGCTTTCCTTACGCGGGATAGCCGTGGGCAAGCAAAAAAGATTTGCCGCAGCAGCATACCCCAAAAATTCGCATCATATAGATATTTGTATATTTTTTTACTGCGAGGCCTGCAGCAGGCTACCATTGGCGCACCAGCCGCCAGCTTATTGACGCGTAACGCTGCGATCTCTGGCATGAATCCTGCTGTAAACGGAGTGCAGGTTTTCAGGCAAATATTGCCTCTCTGAAGCCACGAATCAGAAAGGCAACAGCGCCTGTCGTTTAAGGCTGCCAGCCTAGGTCGGCTCTGCCGATACCAGTCTGGCCTTTGGTAACTCTTTCCCCGCTCCTTGCGGGATGAACGGCGGCAGTCCGCATGGACGCGGGCGCGCATAGTGCGCCGCCGGGCAGACAGAACATTCATGGAGGAATGTCATGTATATCAATAACAACTCAATGGCTTCCAATGTTGCCAACAACTTGACCTCGCACTACAGCGACCTGGCGACTTCGACCCAGCGTCTGTCCACAGGCCTGCGCGTGAACTCCGCTGCCGACGATGCCGCCGGCCTCGCCATTCGCGAATTGATGCGTACGGATATCAAGGCGTTGCAACAGGGCGTGCGTAATGCCAACGACGCCATTTCCCTCATTCAGACCGCCGACGGCGCCCTGGGCGTCATCGACGAAAAGCTGACCCGTATGAAGGAACTGGCAGAACAGGCTTCCACCGGTACCTATGACTCCACCCAGCGCTTGATGATCGAATCGGAGTACCAGGCCATGGCATCGGAAATTACCCGAATCGCCAACGCCACGGACTTCAACGGCATCCACCTGCTGGACGGCAATCTGTCCGGTGACACGCATGTGGGCAGCACGATGACCTCCACCGGCAAGATGAAGGTCCACTTCGGTACTGCCAACGACTCGGCGGAAGACTATTACTACATCCAGATCGGCACGAGCACAGCCTCGGCCCTTGGTGTAGGCAATGAGACGACCGTCGGACGGGCCGGTGCAACCATCTCCACCCAGGAAGCGGCGCAGAAGGCCCTTGTGGCCATCACCAACGCGGTGGTTTCCAAGGACAAGATCCGGGCACATCTGGGCGCGTTGCAGAACCGCCTGGAGAACACCGTCTCCAACCTCACCACTCAGGCTGAAAACTTGCAGGCGGCTGAATCCCGCATTTCCGACGTGGACGTGGCCACGGAAATGACGAAGTTTGTCCGCAATCAGATCCTCACCCAGTCGTCTGTGGCCATGCTCTCGCAGGCCAACAGCATGCCCAAGATGGCCATGCAGCTTATCCAGGGTTAACGCTGGTTGAGGGCGTGCTTTAGCACGTATCCCAAAATATCCCCGAAGGGTTCGCCCTTCGGGGATATTTTGCTGCGGAGATGTTTCTTCCGGAGGCCAGATGAGCGCGCTCTCGCTGGTTCAGGCCAGTGCGGTCAGATCATAGTCCGTATTTTCCACTATATCGCATTCCACGAGCGCTCCGGGCGCAACGCCCGGCCCGCTCACGTAAGTGATGCCGTCCACCTCCGGCGCCTGAAACCACACGCGCCCGCTGTGCAGCCCCGGCCAGTCGGGATGCGGGGCATCTACCAGCACCTGCATGCGCCCGCCCACCTGCGCGGAGAGCAGCTCGTTGCTGATGTCGGCCTGAATTTCCATAAGAGAATCCCTACGCCACTGCTTAACTTCATCTGGCACCTGATCGGGCAATGTTGCCGCCACGGTGCCATCTTCTGCCTGATAGGCAAACACGCCCACATGCTGAAAGCGACTTTCTTCTACAAAACGGCACAAACTTTCAAAATGCTCTTCCGTTTCGCCAGGATAGCCAACAATAAAGGTCGTGCGCAAAGCCGCATGGGGCAGCACGGAGCGCACCGTATCCAGTACGCGCCGGGGGTCGCCCGCAAAAGGCCGACCCATGCGCGACAGCACATCAGGGTGAGCGTGTTGCAAGGGAATATCCAGATAGGGCAGCAAAGGCGCGCCACAATCTCTGATAAAACGCAAAAGCTCCGGCGTCACGCCTGTAGGGTACAGGTAGAGCAGGCGCAGCCAGGCGAGGCCCTCAAGCCCCACCAGCTTTTCAAGCAGGCTGGGCAGGCCGTGCTTGAGCCCAAGATCAACACCCCAGGAGGTCAGATCCTGCGCCACAAGATCAAGCTCGCGTACGCCCTGAGCCAGCAGAGCCCTGGCTTCTTCGGCAATATCATCGGCGGTCAGCGATTTAAGGCCGCCCCTGATGGAAGGAATGGTGCAGAACGCGCACTTGTGCCTGCACCCCTCGCCCACCTTGAGCCATGCGTACGAAGGGCCGGTAGAAAGCAATCTGCCGCCGCCGGGGATACGGGCAGGAGGCTCGGGCAGGTTCAGGGCTGCTGCCAGCAAGGCTGGCCAGCGCGGCAGATCACCCGTGGGTAGCCACACGTCCACTTCCGGCAGTTCCGCTGCCAGGTCGGCAGCGCCATAACGCCCCACCATACAGCCGCCTACAGCCAGCAGGGGCTTGACCTTGCACTTTTCAAGCCTCTGGATGGCGTCCACAACCGCGCGAACGGATTCACGCACGGCAGGGTCGATGAATCCGCAGGTATTGATGAAAACCAGACGCGCCTTGCCCATGTGTTCCACATGCTGCACGGCGACCCCAAGCGAACCGAGCAGACGCTCACTGTCCACGCGGTTTTTTGGGCAGCCAAGGCTCAGCGACCATACTTTCAGGGAATGAGGAAAAATAGCTCGTGTCATGGAGGCACAATACAGAGGGGCGGGGCGCTTGTCATCATTGAGGCCAGACCCCATTCTTCAAACCGGGCGTGTCCAGCCCGGCAATTTGCAAAACGATAACACAGATGCTAGATCTAATCTGTTGTCTAACAGGCTAATACACAAATGTAATGCCGCACGGCGGAACATAAAAATGAAAAACGCGGACCCTGCAAACCTCAGCATATCGGCTACCCAATCCGGGGAAAAGCCGCCTGCGGAATCTCCCCAGGAAATTTGCCTTTCCCACGCCTTGCAGAGCGTCTACGGTGACATATTGCTTATAGATTTTGAGAGGGATACCTGCCGCGAACTGTACCACGGGGAAGGTCACTTTGCGCGCATGCCCCTGGACCAGCCCCTTGCCGAAACGCTCAGACGAGAGCTTGACGAGAGAGTTCACCCCGACGACGCACCACGTTTTGCGGCGTTTTTTTCTCAGGGCAGCCTGCGGCAGATGCTGGCGCAGACTCCTCTTTTTGCTGCGGAAGACATCCGCAAGAAGGCCCTCAACGGTTTGTACCGATGGGTGCGCATTATTGCCTTTCCTGCACCCCAATACGGCGGGGAACAGACCTATATTGTCTGCACGGAAGACATTGAAAACCACAAGATTGCGGCCGACATTGCCCATGAGAACGAAATGCTGCGCCGGCAAAAGCTGGATGCCCTGCGTTACAAGGCAGTGGTGGATCACACCCGCACCCTGGTTTTTGAATGGAGCGGCACAGATCTGACATATCTGAGCCACAGGATTCCCGAACTGCTGGCGGGCGAATATGACGGGCGCAATCCCTTTGACGTGTGGCGTGAAGACGATGTCCTCTACGCGGGCGACATGGAACCCTTTGACACCTGTCTGGCACGCCTTGCTCTGGGTATCCGCTCTGGCGAAACGACCATTCGCCTGCGCCGCCGCGACGGCCAGTACATCTGGTGCAAGATCACCTACACCAAGCTTGACGACGGGGAGTCGGAAGAGCGTTACATCGGCACTCTCAACGACGTGGATGCAGCTACGCGCACCGAGCAGGCCCTGCGCCTGCGCGCAGAGCACGACCCTCTCACAGGCGCGTTCAACACCCAGACATTTTTTGAAAAAATAGACAAGCTCATCAAAAACCGGCCCAACGAGCAGTACTGCGTATTGCGGTTTGACGTGGCCGGGTTCAAGGCCATCAACGAATCTTTTGGGCTTGAAGAGGGCAACCGCCTGCTAAGGGGCATTGCCCGGCTGATCCGCCAGCGCCTCATTCCTGAAAAGGAAATCTTTGCCCGGCTCACCGCCGATGTTTTTGCCGTCTGCCTCACAGGCGGCAACGAGCGGACGCTACAGTTCATCCAAAACCTTTCTCTGCGTCTGGATCACTATTCCGACACCTTTCGGGTCAAGCTGTTCTTTGGTATCTGCCCTGTGGAAAACTCACGCACCCCGGCCCACATTCTGTGCGACTGGGCCTATCTGGCGCAGAAGACGGTCAAGGGCAGCGACATTGTCAACTTTGCCTTTTACGATGATGCCCTGCGCAAACGCCTGCATGATGAAAGCTACATCACTGACCAGATGTACGAAGCGCTGGAAAAACACCAGTTCAGGCTTTTTCTGCAACCCAAGGTGCAGATTTCCAGCGGGCGCATTGTGGGAGCAGAAGCGCTGGTGCGCTGGCAGCACCCCACAGACGGGCTTATCCTGCCCGGACGTTTTGTACCCCTTTTTGAACGCAACGGCTTTATTGTGCGGCTGGACTCGTACATCTGGGATCAGACCTGCCAGACCCTGCGCACATGGATCGATAAGCACTACGAACCCATGCCCATCTCTGTGAACATGTCGCGTCTGCATTTTAACGATGACGACCTGCCCAACAAGCTCGTCAGCCTCCTGAACAAGTACAATCTGCCACGCCACATGCTTGAGCTGGAACTGACCGAGAGTGCCTTTTTTGCCAATGAGCCAAGGCTGAAACGCCTTATGAACGAACTACGGGCCGCAGGATTTGTTTTTTCCATGGACGATTTCGGCACGGGCTACTCATCGCTGAGTACCTTGCGCGACCTGCCCTTTAACGTGGTCAAGCTTGACCGGGCCTTTATCAGCGACGGCACCACCAACAAACGCGGTCAGATTGTGGCCCGCAACACCATAGCTCTGGCGCGCGACCTTGATATGTCCATTGTGGCCGAAGGTGTGGAAACCAAGGAACACGCCCGTTTCTTGCTCAACAGCGGCTGCAACTGCGCTCAGGGCTTCTACTATTCCCGGCCAGTGGATACGGCGGAGTTTGAAGTGCTCAGCTTTGTGCAGGAAAAGGCCTTCTGGGTGCATCCGCAACTGAAGGAAGACGCCATCCGTCTGGGACTGCCCATAAGCACGGAAGCTCCCATCAAGGAATACTGATTCTTTTCGCCACGCCTTCTCGCCCACGCCCCGGCAACACAGATTCAAACCGTCAAATTACAGCAGTGCTGACGCTGCACCTGCTGACTCAGCATATCTGGCATGCCCGGCATGCATGGTCGCGGGCTTGCCCCGGTTACAGCGGCAGACGCAGCAGGCGGATGGTATGCGGCTGGATATACAGCAGCTTGCCTTCGCAAATGTCGTCCGCACGGGTCACAAAGCTGTCCTTGTTCACGTTCAGGATGGCTTCTGCCTCGTGGCTGCAGTCAAAAAGATGCAGCACGTCACCGGTCAGCGAGTCGGCGGTTGTCCAGTGTCGGTTCACAGGCGGGCCATCCGGGGTGATGTGACGCAGAAAACGAAAAATCACAGCCCTGCCGCTGCCCGGCGCAAGCCATGTGCGGCAGCATTCCCATACCTGATCCACAGAGGGGTCGTCCTCATCTGTAAATGGCTGGCGCACTTCCAGCGGGAAGGAACGGCTCTGGATGCGCAGCATGCCGTCAACCAGTCCGCAATAGTCAGTTTCCTGCTCCAGAACGGCACGGAAGGCCTCAGGCGAGGCCGCCAGGCCCATCAGGGTTTCGTTAAGAATGTCGCGCGCCTTGAGAACCCTGATGGTGTGGGTCAGCCGCAAGCCGTTGAGCACTGCATAAATTGCGCAAAAAGTGTCCAGTTTGCCCTGATAAAACGGTTTCAGCATGAATACCCCCGTTGGTTGTTATGCCCACAGCAACACCCAGGGTCAAGCCTTCCACCCCGCCAGCATTTTTGCTTTTGCAAAGGTCTTTCTTTACAAGCTGCTGCCTCACGTGTATAAAAGAGCCTTCACAAACAATATCACAATACCTTGATATGCAGATATTTACAAATCCCCAAGAGTTGGCGGCCCAATGCAAGGCCTGGCACCGCGCCGGAGACGATATCGCTCTGGTGCCCACCATGGGCTACTACCATCAGGGGCACGAAGACCTCATGGCCTTTGCCCGCACGCAGGCGAAACGCCTGGTGGTGAGCCTTTTTGTCAACCCTGCCCAGTTTGGCCCTGGCGAGGATCTGGAAGCATATCCCCGCAATGCCGAGCGCGACGCGGACATAGCCCGCAGTCATGGGGCGGACGCGCTGTTCATGCCGCAGCCCGATACCATGTACGCGCCAGACCACGCCACATGGGTGGAAGTTCCCGAACTTTCCCGTGGCCTGTGCGGCCTCACCCGGCCTGTGCACTTTCGCGGCGTATGCACCGTGGTGCTCAAGCTCTTTATGCTGACCGGCGCGGATGTCGCCGTTTTTGGACAGAAGGACTGGCAGCAGCAGGCTATCTTGCGCCGCATGGTGCGCGACCTTGATGTGCCTGTGCGCATTGAAACGCGCGAAACCGTGCGCGAAGCTGACGGCCTGGCCCTTTCCTCGCGCAACGTCTATCTCAGCCCGGACGAACGCGCCCATGCTCCAGAGATCCGCAAGGCCCTGCTCTACGCCCAAAAACTGGCCCAGAGCGGTGAAACCAGCGTCAAGCTGCTGCGCGAGGCGGTGCTGCGCCGCTGGGCGGAATTTCTGCCCATGGGACGCCTTGACTACCTCAGTATTGTTCACCCGGAATCCATGACTCCGCTCACCGAAGTCACCGGTCCGGCGCTCATGGCCTGTGCCGTGCGCATAGGCAAGGCCCGGCTTATCGACAATATTCTGTTGCGACCCTAAAACCCGCGCCGCACTGACGCGAGCGCCCAAGGAGATTCATATGCACACCAAGGGCAAATACTTTTTCACTTCAGAATCTGTAACTGAAGGCCACCCCGACAAGGTCGCCGACCAGATTTCCGATGCCATTCTTGATACCCTGCTGGCACAGGACGCCAACGCCCACGTGGCCTGCGAAACCCTGGTGACCACAGGCATGGCTGTTATCGCTGGCGAAATTACCACCAGCGGCTACGCCGACCTGCCCCATGTGGTGCGCGAGACCATCAAGGGTATTGGCTACAATAGCTCAGAAATGGGTTTTGACTGGCAGACCTGCGCTGTTATCAACGCCATTGGCCGCCAGTCGCCCGACATTGCCCAGGGCGTGCTGCGCGAAAAGCCCGAAGATCAGGGCGCTGGCGACCAGGGCATGATGTTTGGCTTTGCCTGCAACGAGACTTCCACCCTTATGCCCGCCCCCATTTACTGGGCGCACCAGCTTTCGCAGCAGCTGGCGAAAGTGCGCAAGGACGGTACGGTGGACATTTTCCGTCCCGATGGCAAGACCCAGGTTTCCTTTGAATATCAGGACGGAAAGCCTGTGCGTATCAACAACGTGGTGGTCTCCACCCAGCACAGCGCCACCGCCAGCCAGGCTGATGTGGCCGAAGCCGTGAAAAAACACGTCATTCGCCCCATCCTGGAACCCTCCGGCTATTTTGACGAAAAGGCCTGCGAAATCTTCATCAACACCACGGGCCGTTTTGTGGTGGGTGGCCCCATGGGCGACTGCGGCCTCACAGGCCGCAAGATCATTCAGGACACCTACGGCGGCAGCGGTCACCACGGCGGCGGCGCGTTCTCCGGCAAGGATCCCTCCAAGGTTGACCGTTCCGGCGCGTACATGGGCCGCTACATTGCAAAAAATGTTGTTGCCGCTGGCCTCGCACCCATATGCGAAGTGCAGATCGCCTATTGCATCGGCGTGGCCCAGCCCGTCAGCGTGCTTGTCTCCTCGCAGGGCACCAGCGACCTGCCGGACGAACTGCTGACCAAGGCCGTGCGCGAAGTCTTTGACCTGCGCCCCTACTTCATCAGCAAGCGCCTTGATCTCAAGCGCCCCATCTACCAGAAGTCTTCCTGCTATGGTCACTTTGGCCGCGAACTGCCGGAATTCACCTGGGAAAAGACTGACGCCGTAGCCGACCTGCGTACCGCCGCCAAGGTGTAGCGCGAGCCTGCATATTCACCCTTTTGAGGTGCAGGAAACTCCTTGCTGGGTTTTCTGCACCTTATTTTATCCATTTTTTTTGCTCGCATATTCCGGCTACATGCTTTTGATCGCCTTAAATTCCGGCTAAATATCCCTTTCATCCGCACGAGTTGCAAGCCGCCTCGCCCTTGCCTATACTGGTTCACTTGACCGCGCCGCTCCGGCGCTATTCTGAGCAGATTCACCCTAGAACTGCCCGTAGTCTGCGCGAGCAGACACCCGCCACAAAGGGCCAGCCGCGATGCATTACGCTGGCAATGCCCCTTGTGAGCGACTAAAAATGCTGTAGTGAAGGCGAGGTAGCACATGGCTGGCAATACATTCGGACAGGCCCTCCGGCTGACAACATTCGGCGAATCCCACGGCGTGGGCCTTGGCGGCGTCATTGACGGCTGCCCGGCTGGCCTGGCCCTGACAGAGGCCGACATTCAGGCCGAGCTTGACCGCCGCAAACCCGGTCAGGGCCCCACCGCCACCAAGCGCAAGGAATCGGACACGGTTCGCCTGCTCTCCGGCGTGTACGAGGGCATGACCACCGGCACGTCCATTGCCTTCTACATCGCCAACGAAGACCAGCGCTCGCACGACTACGGCAATCTGGCCGAAGTTTTCCGCCCCGGCCATGCAGACTGGGGATATTTTCAGAAGTACAACGGCATACGCGACCATCGAGGCGGCGGGCGCTCCTCTGGGCGCGAGACCGCAGCCCGCGTGGCTGGCGGCGTCATTGCCCGCAAGATTCTTGAACGACGTGGCGTAAAAATCATGGCCGCCTGCGTGGAACTGGGCGGAACCGCCGTGCAGGACTGGGCAACCCTTGACCTGGACAATGCCCGCAACCGCCCCTACTGCGCCGCCACCGAGGCCATGCCCTCCCTGTGGGATCAGGTTGTGCTGGCCGCCCGCAAAGCGGGCGACACATTGGGAGGCATTGTGCGCATTGAGGCGCGCAATGTGCCCGCAGGTCTTGGCGAGCCCGTTTTTGACAAGCTGGAGGCTGTGCTGGCCCACGCCATCATGAGCATTGGCGCGGTTAAAGGCTTTTCTGTGGGCGAAGGTTTTGGCGCGGCCAAGTTGCATGGCTCGCAGAACAACGACCCCCTGCTCCCCGCCGACCCGGCGCAGCCCGGCAAGGCCCGCTTTGCTTCCAACCATGCAGGGGGCATACTGGGTGGCATTTCCAGTGGACAGACCATTGTGATGCACGCTGCGGTCAAGCCCATCGCATCCATAGCCGTTACCCAGCAGACCGTGGACAAGGAAGGCAACGCCGCCTCCGTGCTCATTGGCGGACGACACGACCTTGCCGCCATCCCGCGCGTAGTGCCGGTTATGGAAGCCATGACAGCTTTGGCCCTTGCCGATGCCCTGCTGCTCCAGCAGCGCATGGGGCTGGCCCTGTGAACAAAAAGGCCGATGCTCGCACTCTGAACGCCCTGCGTTCTGTTGGCCCGGCAACCATTGAAGACCTGCGCCTGCTTGGCGTTGCGGATATTTCCGCCCTGGCGGGGTGCGACCCTCAGGCCCTGTATGATGAACTGTGCCGCATCAAAGGCCGGAAAATTGATATCTGCTGTCTTGATGTTTTCAATTGCGCTGTTGCCCAGGCAAAGAACCCGGAACTTTCTGATGAACAGCGCAACTGGTTCTGGTGGTCGCGGCAGCGCAAGGCTGCAACAAGCCCAAGGATTGCTGACAAGGCGAGTGCATGAGCAACCTGCCCCTTTTACAAGATCCCGATTCCGTTGAACTCACCGGCACGGTGGAGCGCGTTGTCTTCCACAATGAAGAAAACGGCTACACTGTGCTGCGTTTGTTGCCCGCCAGTGTGAACAGCGGCAACGGCAACGCTGGCCTCACCCGACCACGCGACCCTGTTTCGTGCATCGGGCACATGGTCAACCCGCAAGCGGGCGTGCAGCTCAAGGTATCGGGGCGCTGGGTCAACAACCCCCGTTTTGGCCGCCAGATCGAGTTTCAGAACGCCGATGAAATGCTGCCCGCCACCAGCGAGGGCATCCGCCTCTATCTCGCCTCGGGCCTTATCAAGGGCGTTGGCGAAGAAATGGCCGGGCGCATAGTCGAAGCCTTTGGCACGGATACCATCCGTATTCTTGACGAAGAGCCAGAGCGCCTGCTCAAGGTGCGCGGCGTGGGCAGCAAGAGCCTTGACCGCATCCGCACCTCCTGGGCCGAGCACCGGGGTATGCGCGACCTGCTGCTCTTTTTGCAGCCCCACGGTATTACACCGGCCTACGCTGTACGCATCTACCGCGCTTACGGCGCTGAGGCGCTCGCCATTGTGCGCGAGAATCCCTATCGCCTTGCCATGGATATCCACGGCATCGGCTTTGTTACCGCTGACGCCGCCGCAAGCAAGCTGGGCTTTGAGCACGACAACCCCCTGCGTGTACAGGCGGGGACCCTCTATGTGCTGCAAAAAGCCACGGACGATGGCAACGTCTATTTGCCGCAGGCGGAGCTGACCGAGGCCGTTTGCGCCCAGATCGGCGTTGACGAAGGCCTTGTGGAGGATGCCCTCGCCGCGCTCGAAGCCGATGAGCGCATTGTGCGCGAAGAGCTGGATATGCCCGACGCCCCCGGCGAAATCGGCGTGTACATGCGGCGCTACCACCACTGCGAGTCAAAAACCGCCTTCTACATTCAGCGCCTCTTACGCTCGCCCAAATCCGTGCGTTTTGAAAAGCCGGATGCGCTGGTGGACAAGGTTGTGGGCGAACTGAACATTTCCCTCGCGGCAGAGCAGCTTGAGGCCGTGCGCACCGCCGCCCGCAGCAAGATGATGGTGCTCACCGGCGGCCCCGGCACTGGCAAAACCACCATCATCAACGCCATTATCAAGCTCTTTGGCGAGGTGCGCGCCCGCATACTGCTGGCAGCCCCCACAGGCCGCGCCGCCAAGCGCATGTCTGAAACGTCTGGCCGCGAATCGCGCACCATCCACCGTCTGCTGGAATATAGCCCCAAGGAAGACGGCTTTGCACGCAATGAGGACAATCCCCTCGCCTGCGGTCTCCTTGTGGTGGATGAAGCCTCCATGATGGACACCCTGCTCTTCTACCACCTGCTCAAGGCTGTGCCGCTGGGCGCAACCCTTGTGCTGGTAGGCGATGTGCACCAGTTGCCCTCGGTAGGCCCAGGCAACGTGCTTGCAGATATTATCCGCTCCGGCGTTGTGCCTGTTGTGGAACTGACCGAAATTTTCCGTCAGTCTGCGGAGAGCGAAATCATCTGCAATGCCCACCTCATCAACCGTGGCGAAATTCCCTCGCTTGAATCGAGCAAGGAGCGGCTCTCGGACTTCTACTTTATACATCAGAACGATGCAGAAAAAGCTGCGGAACTCATTGTGGATCTGGTGCGCAACCACATTCCCCGGCGTTTCAACCTCGACCCGGTGGACGACATCCAGGTGCTCACGCCCATGCACAAGGGCGCAGTGGGTGCTGGCCGCATGAACGCCTGCCTTCAGGAAGCCCTGAACCCCCACGGCGTGGAAGTGCGCCGTGGCGACCGCTGCTTCCGCCTGCACGACAAGGTCATGCAGATACGCAACAACTACGACAAGGACGTTTTTAACGGCGACATGGGACGCATCAGCTTTATGGACGTGCGCGAACGCACCCTCAGCATCACCTTTGACGAGCGCGTTGTGCCCTACGAATTTGATGAACTGGATGAAATCGCGCCTGCCTATGCCATTTCCATCCACAAGTCGCAAGGCTCGGAATACCCCGCCGTGGTCATTCCCGTCATGATGCAGCACTATGTGCTTTTGCAGCGCAACCTTATTTACACGGGTGTAACGCGCGGCAAAAAACTGGTCATTCTGGTGGGCGAATCCCGCGCCCTGCACATGGCTGTCAAAAACAACAAGACCCGTAAGCGCTTCACCCGGCTGGCCCAGCGCCTCGCGCCTGTGGAGTAGCATGGGGGCACAAATTGTCGTTCTGAAACTCCAGCCCGTTTGCACTGCGGATTTTAAAGAAACAGTGCCGACCAGGATTCATTATGAAATACCTTGATGACTCATGGGAAAGAAACGAGCATTTCAGTTTTTTCCAATCGCGCAGAAACCCATGCTTCAGTGTTTCTTTTTCAGCAAATATTGCAAGGCTGTGTGAAATAAAAGCTCAGAATGGCTTTCGGCTTACGGATTGTATCTATTTTGCCGCCATGCTTGCCGTTCATGGTGTTGCAGGATTTAGACAGCGCATAGTCAATTTGCGCCCTGCGGAATTTGAACGCATTGATGCGGCGTTTACCTACATCCCCAAGGGCAGAAAACTGCATTGCAACTGCGTTGCGAAATTTGACCCAAAATTTTCCGTCTTCAGCAGCAATATCAGTGCTGCGCGGGCTATTGCCGACCAGAATCCAACGCTTTGCCCCAAGGGCGGCGACGTGCAAAGCTTGATCTACTTTAGCTGCGTGCCAGACATTCCCATACTTTCAGCAACAAATCCCTGGGGTGATCCGTGGATCGACAGCGTGCCCAGAATTCTTTTTGGCAAAAAAGATGACGCAGGGAATGTCACCATTTCCATTGAAGCGCTCCATAGCTTTATTGACGGAATACATCTGGCTGAGTTTTATAAGCTCTTTACACAAATCATCGAATCCCCCCACGAATACTTCAGCTGATCGCGACAGCGCCAGTAAAAAAGATAGCCCGGCTCATTCCATGAACCGGGCTATCTTTTTTTCCATGAGGTCAGACTTGCCTGCGCTATGCGCGAGTGAGCTGCTTAGTATGCGCAGGGAGTCTTTTTCTTATGCTTTGCCGCGCGATGGACTTTGCTAGCTGACCATTGATGGGCGCGCTGCATGATGCACCTTGTTCTCTGGCAATGTGCTTCTTGACTTCCCGCGCGATGGATTTTGTTCGCTGACAAGGAAAGCAGGGTTTTTGCGCATAACCTTGATGGCCGCGCTGCATGATGCATTTTGTTCTCTGGCAAGGAAGGAGCGCTTTGTATGCAGGGAGTGTACTCTTAGGTACTCGACCGAAATACAAAGCGCTCCTGACGCAGCCAGAGGGCAAAAGGCGCATCCAGCGCGGCCATCAATTAAGCACTGGCGGCAAGATGCAGATCACCCATAGCCAACCTCCACGCAGCAATATCTTCCACACTGCACAAAGGCATGTTGTGGGCGCGGGCAAAGCACGCAACTTCGGGCAGGCGGGCCATTTCGCCGTCATCCATGGTCAGCTCGCAAAGTACGCCGCAGGGCTCAAGGCCTGCCATACGCATGAGGTCAACTGTGGCTTCCGTGTGCCCGCGCCGTTCAAGCACGCCGCCGGGGCGTGCCCGCAAGGGGAACACATGGCCGGGGCGGCGCAGATGGGCGGGCTTGGCATCGGGCGCTGCGGCGGCCTTGATGGTGGCGACGCGGTCAGCGGCGGAAACACCCGTGGTAACGCCCGTGGCTGCCTCAATGGTGACGGTAAAGGCAGTTCCCTGCGTGTTGGTGTTGTGGTCGGTCATCATGGGCAGGTCAAGACGCTGCACATGATCGTCCGTGAGGCACAGGCAGACAATGCCGCTGCAATGCCGGATCAGCATAGCCATCTGCGGCACCGTGATATGCTGCGCGCTGAAAATGAGGTCGCCTTCGTTTTCGCGGTTTTCGTCATCCACAACGCAAACGCCGCCGCCTTTGCGCAATGAGGCAAGAGCAGCGCGAACACGTTCTTCAGAGGTGCCGAAAGAAGCAAGGGATAATGAGGACTGATGCATTCCGTTCTCCTGTTTCCGGCTTTGTTTGCCGGGAGATGGTGCATCAGGGCGTGGACGGGCCGCAACACAAAGTGCGCCTTCCAATAAAGGACGCACCGCTGCTGTGAGCGGCAAAAAACCGTTCTCTTCCATCCGGACTATAACCGTCGGCTTCGGATTCTCACCGAATCTGCTGACCCCAAACACTGGGCGCTCGCGGGCTGGCGGAAGCCTGCTGGCCGCCGCATCACCGCCGGTGGGGACTTTCACCCCGCCCTGAGAAATCTTGTACAGCTTACACCCCGGAAGAGGCATGTGCAAGCATCAGGTTCAGCTGTCGCTGCCCCCGCGTGATTATGCAGACAGCACTCAGGCCGCAAAGACAGTGGCCTCGTACCAGAACAATTGCGCCCCCGGCAGCTTCCATGAGCCAAGAGCCACACCAGCCTTAAGACACAGATTGTCCAGATACGCCCGTCTATCCCACCCCTGCTCCACGGGCACCTGCGGCAGGAACACGCCGCTGCGCCCCTCGTAGACCAGCACAAGGCCGTGCCGCCCCACCTCCACTGCGTCCGGGCCGGGGCAAGGACTGAGCTCGTCCAGAACGGAAATATCGAGGGCGACATGCGGCCATTCGGCAAGCGTTAACGCGGGGAAACGGGGGTCTGCAAAAGCCGCAGCCTGCGCCATATGCCACACAGTCGCATACAACGGCTCACGCCCCACAATATTGCCAATACAACCGCGAAGCCTCTCACCCATATTCAGGGTTACAAAAGCCCCAAGCGTTCGCCACAGGGCACTTTCTGGTGCAAATTGTCCGGCAGAAGGTTGCGGAGCATCCGTCACGCTTTTTCCTGCCAATCCGGCTTCTATGGACATGCGGGCCTGATGCGACAAAAATTGCTTTTCAGTGTCAGACAGGGAAAATGCAATACTCATTCTGCCTCCCGCGTAACAAACAGGGCGTGAAAGCGAAACAGGGCAGACCCGGCATACAGGTTTACCCGTTCAGCACAGATTGCGGGGAATACCCGCGCAGAGCAAGCCTTTGTGATCAAGAGGGAGAGTGGCTGCTGCCACGTATGCCTTGTGACTTTCAGCTAAGCGTCTGTAGGCCAGCCTGCCGTTGCGTTTAAGCAGAGCCGAGGCCGGAGGAGCATAGGAGTCTCCCTCGGTAAGCAAGAAATGCCACAACTCACGTTGCGGCATAACTTGCTGAGGCTTACACGCAAAGGCTGACGCACCTTGCGAAGGCGCATGCTTCAAGGCATGTCCTTGCCGTTCGAGATAAGAATCCCGACAAATAAACCTGAGGCATTCTGGCGAAATCTGCCAGACGACATCGGCCAGCAGCAGAGGGCAGTCGGCAACAAAGACGCGCTTTTTATGCAGGGAGCGTACACGTGGTGCTCATCCGTAATAAAAAGCGCGTTTTGGCGCAGCCGAAAGCAAAGACACTGGGCCAATGCGGTCTGCTGCTAATCTTCGCCTTCAGCGGCAGACTGCTTGCCCGCGCCCTTCATGCCGTACATGGTGGTGGAACCGGAAGACCAGAATTCCAGCACTTCTTCGTTCACCAGCTTGGTGAGGATTTTCTTCACGTCGCGGGGTCCCTTGTCGGGGAACAAATCAAGGAAGTCCTTGAAGTAGAACTTGGACTTGGATCCAGATTTGCTATTCAGGAATTCAACAACAATGTCTTTGTCGTCAGCCATGGTGAGTCTCCTGTCCCGGCGGCGCAAAAAGCGCCGCCGGGGTTGATAAACAAGCTATACCTAGAACTTGAACTGCGTGCTCTGGCGCCACGTGTAGTAGGCGGGATCACGGAAGTCGTCGATGAGGTGGTGGGTGAATTCAAGGCCGGTCATCTTGAAGAAGGTTTCCCAGCCGATGCGTTCAGCCCAGTCGCCCAGACGTTCGTACTTGTTGGCGTTGGCCGCGTACACTTCAACGATGTGCTTCACGGTCTTGGTCAACGAAGGCCAACGGGGCGGTTCGTTGGGGATGTAACCCACAACGACCTTGGAGAACTTGGGCATGCTGATACGGTTGGAAACCTTGCCGCCAACCATGATGGCAACGCCGTCGCCTTCGCCGTCCGAGATGGGCAGCGCGGGGCACATGGTGTAGCAGTTACCGCAGTACATGCAGCGGTCTTCCTTAATGGCGATGGAGTTCACCTTGTTGCCGTTGTGTTCCACCTTGGTGGGACGCACAGCGGCGGTGGGGCAAGCAGACACGGCCAAGGGGATTTCGCAGAGCTGGTCAGCCCATTCGTGGTCGACCATCGGGGGCTTGCGGTGGATACCCACAAGGCCGATGTCCGAGCAGTGCACGGCGCCGCACATGTTGATGCAGCAGGCAAGCGCGATGCGCACGGGGGCGGGCAGACGCATGGACTTGAAGTCTTCAAACACGGCGTCCATCACAGCCTTAACCGGGCCAGAGGCGTCGGTCGCGGGGGTGTGGCAGTGCACCCAACCCTGGGTGTGCACCATGTTGCTGATGCCAGCGCCGGTGCCGCCCACGGGGAACTTGAACGAGCCACCGTCAAACTTGCGGCTGTTCAGGTCGTCGCGCAGGGCCTTCATGCCGGCTTCGCTGTCCACCATGAATTCAATGTTGTTACGGGTGGTCCAGCGCAGGTAGCCGCCACAGTGCTTGTCGGCGATGTCGCACAGCTCACGGATGTGAGTGATGGACATGGTACGGGTGCCGCCCACGCGGACGGTGTAGCACTTGTCGCCGCTTTCGGCCACGTGCACGAGCACGCCAGGCTCCAGAATTTCGTGATAGAGCCACTTGCCGAAGTTGTTCTTGATCACCGGCGGGAAGTATTCATTATACTTATGGGGTCCGATGTCAGTAATGCGGCCTTCCATCGGTTTTGCGGGATTGTACCCGGAAGAAATAAAAGCCATGTTCTTCTCC